>JAUNTR010000072.1:0-7054 GCA_030538575.1 Cruoricaptor ignavus
TGTTTTGCGGGAGTCCAGTTCAGTAGATTTTTTATTCCGCCGTATATCTCTATGTTTTTCAGCTTGTTATAAGTCAATTGTATGTTTTGTAAACTCCACCAAGGCGAATTTGGATTTCTTGGGTCGAGTTCGCCTGCCAATGGTAATCTCATCGGGCTAAACACATTTCCTGTGTAATCTATTCTCAAATTTAGTTGTTTTATAGGATAAGACAATGACCACGTTCCTGTAAATTGTTCCGTGAGGATTTGTCTGGTTTTTATGCCGTTTTCCGTTGTGCTGTTGTCCATTAGCGTTGCTCCCAAAATCAATTGCATTCCATTGCTAAAACTAAAATCAGTATTCAAACTCACGCCTTTGCTCACTGCAAAACCGTCTAAATTATTGTAAATAATTTTGTTGGGATTGGTTTCGTAATCGGGAATAATACGGTTGTTGAAATAAGTGTAAAATGCTGTTGCATCTATGGAAATGTTAGTTCCTGAACTGAAATATATTTTTTTAGTGAAATTAATATTTGTATTAAAAGATTTTTCAGGATTTATGGTTTCTGTAATTTCCACCGTTCTTGCACCAGTAAGTGCAGCGTGGTCTTCGGTAAACAAATTTACAACTCGAAAACCTGTTCCTGCATTTATTCTAAGGATATTTTCGTCGTTCATCTTCCATTTATAGGCAATTCTTGGCGTATAAATATTGCCGTGAGAACTGTGATTGTCCAACCGAAATCCCATTAAAAGATGATGTTTCGTGGAGAATTTTATTTCATCTTGAATAAAAAATCCAGGTAGCCAATCCTTTTGTGGTTGGTTATTATTTTGGTTTTGAGTTGCAGGTGTATTGTCATCATAATAAGTGTATCGCAGAGCCAAACCAGCGAGTAAATCGTGCTTTCCCAAGGTTTTATCCCAAATCAGTTGCCCGAAAGCTACCTTTTGATTGGCAATGTAGGAAGTAGAACCATAACGGCTATTTTGCTCATGATTAATAAATGAAAATGAGGAAGTTAGCTTTTCCGTAGTTGGCAGTTCGTAACTTCCGAAAATTTCACTTCGGTTGGTGTAGATACTTTCGGCATAAATTTCTTCGCCACCTCTATATTTTTTCGTCCAGTTCATTTCTCCGCCCCAACGGTCTTCGTACAAATATCTTCCTGCAAGGCTCATCAATCGATTATTTTTTCTTTTAAAATTCCATTTTTGGAAGATGGAAATTCGGTCTTGCAGTGTAACATCAGTAAAATTATCGTGGTTTTTATCAATTTTATTTTGAAAATTAAAATAATTAATTCCTGTAAGGACATTTACTTTTTTTCCGATATTGGTTTTAAAAGCCATATCTGTATTATATTCTCCCCACGTGCTACTGTTGAAATCTGCCGAAAAAATAGGAGCAGATTCTGCATTTTTTGTAATGATATTGATGAGTCCCGCAACGGCTTCGCTACCGTAAAGAGAAGATGCAGGACCTTTGATGATTTCTATTCTTTCGATGAGAGAAGTTGGGATTCCCGAAAGTCCGTAAACTGTTCCCAATGAGCTAACCATCGGCATTCCGTCAATAAGAACCATTGTATAAGCACCATCTAATCCATTAATTTTTATATCTCCCGTATTACAAACGCTACAATTTAATTGAGGTCTTACTCCGTTGATATTTTGCAAAGCCTCAAAAAGATTTGGAGTAGGATTTTTCTTGAAAAATTGTTGGTTGTAGATTTCCACAGGAACTGGGCTATCGCTTTTTTTTACGGGTTTCATCGTTGCGGAAATGGTTACGTTTTCTATATCTTTTATAGCTTTGTTAATAGAAATTGTATCCGAATTTTCATTGGTTTGTGCTATACTTTCTCCAAAAGTAAAAAGTAAGATTGCGTAGATTAATTTTGTTTTCATTATATTAAAATATTTATTTCATCTGCAAATATATAAAAGTTAGATTAATCTAACAAATTTATTTTGAATAAAAAAATCTGCTCAAATTAATGAACAGATTTGTAATCTTTATTGGATGAAGGATTTTTTATTTCCTTACAAAATCAGCTACATCTTCCGCAGAAACAGGGTTGTTACCAAGTATAATTAGTCGTTCTACAACATTTCTCAACTCACGGATGTTGCCTGTCCAAGAGAAAGCTTCCAGAGCTTTTATAGCTTTGTCATCAAATTTTCTTTGTGCCGTACCTTGCTCTGAAGCGATGATTTTAGAGAAATGTTCTACCAAAAGTTTTATATCTTCTTTGCGGTCATCCAACGGTGGAACGTAGATTTCTATAACCGAAAGTCTGTGGTACAAATCCTCCCTAAATCTGCCAGCCTCTATTTCCTTTTGCATATTTTTGTTGGTTGCGGCAAGTACGCGTACATCCACTTTTATTTCTTTATCGCTTCCCACGGGAGAAACTCGGCTTTCTTGCAAGGCACGCAGAACTTTGGCTTGTGCAATCAGGCTCATATCACCAATTTCATCTAAGAAAATAGTGCCGTTATTTGCCAGTTCAAATTTCCCTTGTTTGTCTTTTATAGCTCCTGTAAATGAGCCTTTTACGTGTCCGAAAAGTTCAGATTCTATCAATTCCGATGGTATTGCAGCACAGTTTACCTCAATCATTGGGCCTTTGTTGCGTTCGCTTTGTGCGTGTATGGCGTGTGCAACTAATTCTTTTCCCGCACCATTTGGTCCAGTAATGAGAACTCTCGCATCGGAAGTCGCCACTTTGTCTATCATCTCTTGGATTTTTTTCAAAGCAGAACTTTCGCCAATCATCATATATTTTTTATTGACTTTCTTTTTCAGTGTTTTGTTTTCGGTTTGTAGCGTTTTATTTTCTTTCGCCAATTTTTCTTTGTCTAAGGCATTTTTTACACTGGTAATCAATCGGTTGATGTCAATTGGTTTAGAGATGAAATCATACGCACCTTCCTTCAAACAATCTACAGCTGTGTCTATATCTGCATGTCCGGAAATCATTACAAAAGTAGTTTCAGGCTTCAGTTGTAAGGCTTGTTTTAGGAGTTCAGTTCCTGATAATTTTGGCATTTTAATATCAGAAATTACAAGGGCAAAATCTTCTTTTTCAATATGTTTATAGCCCTCCAACCCATCTTCGGCGATTACAAATTCATAATCCGTAAGTTCATCAGAAAGGATGCTATGTAGTACGCCCGAGATGGCTTTTTCGTCTTCTACGATAAGGATTTTTTGCATATCAAAAAGGTTTAATTTTATTTAATTAAATGAAAGTTACTCGCTTTGAAGCAAAAATCATTCCTAAAATTTTTATTGGATAGAAGGATTTTATTAATTATAATTTCTCTCTCCAAAAATTGCAGAACCAACCCTAACGGAAGTTGCACCGCATTTTATAGCTAAAGGAAAATCGCCGCTCATCCCCATGGAAAGTGTAGTTAGCGGTTGTTGTATAGATAGTTGGTCGAAAAGTCGTTTTAGAAATAAGAATTCATTTTGGATTTGCAAATTATTTTCCGTATTTGTTGCCATTCCCATAAGTCCTGTGATTTTCACATTTGGGAAGTTTCCTTGTAAATATTTCAAAAATAATTCTTTGGTTTCGGAGATTTCTAATCCGAATTTGGTCTCTTCTTCCGCAATTCTTACTTGCAATAATACGTTTATAATTCGGTTATGTTTTTCGGCTTGTTTGTTGATTTCAGCTAATAATTTTTCCGAATCTACACTTTGTATAGTATTCACAAAATCAGCAATATACTTTACTTTATTGGTTTGTAAATGTCCAATGATATGCCATTGTATGTCCTTTGGTAAAAGAGGTGCTTTTTCGGTAAGTTCTTGCACTTTGTTCTCTCCAAAAATGCGTTGTCCTAATTGATAAACTTCTGCAATTTTTTCTACAGAATGGGTTTTAGAAACTGCTACCAATTCTACATTTTCAGGAATTTGACTTTTTATGATATTGTAATTTTTTTCTATTGACATTATATTTCTGTTAAATGTGAATGATAAATAAATTTCATTAATTATTTGATTTTAATTATCCTATTTTAGAATTTTACATTTCTTCTTCTATATGATAATTTTGGTGTTCTCGGTTGGTTCTTATAATCATTTCTCCTAAAAAACCACCAATAAAGAGAAGTGTTCCCAAAATCATCATGGTAAGTGCTATGAAAAACCAAGGATTTTCAGCAATCAAATTTCCATAAATTCCTCGTGAAACATCTATCAATTTAGAAATGCCCAACCACAATGCGGAGAAAAATCCTATGACGAACATTAATGTTCCCACAGCTCCGAAAAAATGCATCGGACGACCACCGAAACGGCTTACGAACCAAAGTGTAATTAAATCTAAAAAACCTCGTACAAAACGTTCGGTTCCGAATTTAGAAGTGCCATAAGGTCTTGCCTGATGTTGCACTGGCTTTTCTGTAATTTTCCTAAACCCTGCATTAGCCGCCAAAACAGGAATATAGCGATGCATATCTCCGTAAACATCTATGGATTTTACAACTTGTTTTTTATACGCCTTCAAACCACAATTGAAATCGTGCAGCGAAACTCCCGAAACCTTTCTAGCAGCTGCATTGAAGAGTTTTGAAGGCAAATTTTTGGTCATTACATTATCGTAGCGTTTTTTCTTCCAACCACTTACAATATCGTAATTGCCAACCGTTATCATATCGTATAACTCAGGAATTTCCTCTGGGAAATCTTGCAAATCGGCATCCATTGTAATCACAACATCGCCATTTGCTCGGGCAAATGCAGCGTGCAAAGCTTGGGATTTCCCATAATTTCGGGAGAATTTTATTCCGTGAATATTCGGATTTTGAGCTTTCAAATATTCTATAATAGACCAAGAGGAATCTGTGCTACCATCATCTACAAACCAAATTTCGTAGGATAAATTGTGGTCGTTGCAAACCGTATTTATTCTGGAATAAAGCTCTTCCAGAGAGGCTTCCTCGTTCAGTAGAGGGATGATGATGGATAAATTAGGCGTAATCAATGTTTTAAATTAAAGTTGAAAATTGTACAAAATTACTCAATACTTCTAGTTCTGAAAAAACTTCCGAAAAATAATGATAACAAAAGGAAATAAGCACAATATCCTGCGAAAACATAACCAAAATATTTAGCAGAAAACATATCTTCATTTCGTTTTTCTTTCTCGGCAATTCTTACTTTTCCTTCGGCATATTTTTCTTCCAATTCTTTCATTTCTTCAGAATCGGGTTTTAGGATTTGTTTAGCTTTGGCGTATTCTTCTTCCAAAGATGTGCTAAAACTTTCAATATATTGATGATTTAGTAAATCTTTTGTCGGTTTATCCAAAGAAATGTAAGTGAACATTGTGATTACAGATAATAATCCACCGAAAAACATTGGTATAAAAGCTCTACCATAAGCTTCCCGAAAACTCAACCTTTTTTTTATTTTGCTATAAGTAGTAACCGATAAATAAGCACCAATAGCGAAGATAAAAGGTAATAAAAATGCACTAAGAGTGATAGAATTTCGATAATAATCTACATTTCTGAAAAAAATATTAGTAATAAAAAAAGCAATTATTATGACTATAAAAATCATAAAACCAACTCGATAGACGTTTTTGAACATTCTGATTTTTTAAATTTTATTTTAATTATTTTGTTTTTTAAATTTTTTATGTATCTTTGCAGTCGGCAAGTCCTAAACAACCAGCTCCTGAGAATCCTCCAGGGTGGGAACGCAGCAAAGGTAATCGGTTGTAGCGGTGTGATTTAGGTAGCTTGCCGATTTTTTATTTTTATAATTAAAGAGATGAAAAACGCAAACTTTCGGTTTATTTTTCATCTCTTTTTTTATTGATTTACAGTATATATTCATCTCCTACTAATGGCAAAATCAAGTCAATATTTTTTTCATCAAAAGCCCTAAGAGTCTTTACTGTATCTATTTCAATTGGGGGAAATGTATCGAAATGACAACCAATTACTCTCTCGGTTTTCAATAATTCCGTTGCTGCAAAAAGTGCCATTTCCACATCCATAGTATAATGTCCGCCAAGAGGTAAAATTGCCCAATCTATCTTTCCGAATAGTTTTGGGAAAAGAGCCATATCCGAGATAATTCCCGTATCACCTGCAAGATAAATTGTTTTTTCTTCGGTTTTCAAAATATATCCTGCGGGTTGTCCGCCATAAGTACCATCTGGAAAACTGGATGTGTGCGATGCCGTAACCATTGTAATTTGCAAATCTTCTACATTGGTTGTTCCACCAAAATTCAAATCTATGGAATTTGGGTGAGCAAAATAACCGCAAATTTCGGGTTGTGCAATAATAGTAGCATCGGGATAAAGTTGCAGAATTTCCTTTACATCTGCCGTGTGATCGCCGTGTGCGTGCGTAATTAGTACATAATCTACCTTTTGATTGGTAATCCTAAAACTCGTTTTTTCTTTTTGATAATTATAAAAAGGGTCGGTAAGGATGGTTTTTCCTTTGTAATAAAATAGGAAACAATTTTGTCCTAAGAATTTTATTTTTATTTCTTTCATTTTCTAAATTTCTTTTAATTGAATTAACAAAAACTCGGTTCAATAATCAATAAGATTATCAAGTTTTATGATTAATAATTAATTGCCCAAAGATACAATTTTTGAACGATATTTTAGAATGGTGTCAAATTAAAATATTCAGACTTTTGGGTAAAACTTTTACGGAAATCGGTGATTTTATTTTATTAAATTCTCCATCCAAATGCCAGTTTTTAGTATTCACATTAAACTCGATTTCCGAAACGGGAAGATAAGTAACATACTCGTCGTCTTTCAATTTTTTTGTAAACATTCGGAAAGCAAAAAGCGGAGAATAAGTGAGCGGAAATTTCTTTACCAAAACCAAATCTACCAATCCATCGCTTTTGCTGGCGTTTGGTGCGATATACGCATTGTTGCCAAATTGCCGAGTATTAGCGATATTTAGCATCAGATATCTGCCGTTGTATTTTTGGTAATCGGCATCGGCAAATTCCACTTTTATAGGTTTATAATTGAAAAAAGTTTGTATGGAAACTTTAATATAATTTT
>JAUNTR010000072.1:7154-9337 GCA_030538575.1 Cruoricaptor ignavus
ACTTTTATAGGTTTATAATTGAAAAAAGTTTGTATGGAAACTTTAATATAATTTTTAAAACCTCTATTGGTTTTTTCAAATTCCTTTACTACTTTTCCATCAAATCCTGTTCCTGAAACGTTGATGGAAAGTTTTTCATTGACCGTAAAAGCATCTATTTTCCTCGATTTTTTTTCTTCAATTTTCCTTAATAATTCATCTAAATTTTTGCTAAAATTGGTTTCATTAGAAAATCCATTTCCTGAACCTGCGGGGAAAATTGCTAATATTTTATCGGTATTAATGATGTTTTGTGCAACGGTAGAAATAGTGCCATCTCCACCAATTGCAACAAAAATATCTACTTGGTCGAAATTTTTTCTGATAAAATCATCCGTTCCCGAAATAGATTCCGAGATGTAATAATTGGGAGATTCTACCTTTTCCTGAAGTTTTTGCAGGAAAGGATGATAGTTTTTCTTCGCCGAAAATGGGTTGATGATAAAAGCTACATTTTGCATTGCGACAAAAATAGGAAAATAATTTTATTGGAAAATAGGATTAGACTAAATAAAAAAGAGCCGAAAACCAAAAACTTCGATAGGATAAAATTTTGGATTTTTCAGACTCTTTATTTATTTTGATAACTTTGCTTATTCATATTTATCAATCACTTTTTGCGATACGCCTGTGTTGCTAAATCCACCATCGTGGAAGAGGTTTTGCATGGTAACCATTTTGGTTAAATCACTAAACATAGATACGCAATAGTTGGCACAATCTTCCGCAGAAGCGTTGCCAAGAGGCGACATATCATCTGCATAACCGAAGAATCCGCCGAAACCTTTCACGCCACTTCCTGCCGTAGTCATTGTTGGAGATTGCGAAATGGTATTTACACGCACTTTATTTCTTTCGCCCCAATAGTATCCAAAAGTTCTGGCAATGCTTTCCAAGTAAGATTTGTTATCTGCCATATCGTTGTAATCTGGGAATGTGCGCTGTGCCGCAATGTAAGTAAGTGCCAAGATAGAACCCCAATCGTTCATACAATCTTTTTCCCAAGCCACTCTCATTACTTTATGAAAAGAAACTGCCGAAACATCCCAACCTTTCTCCAACCAATCGTAGTTCATTTGGGTATAATGTTTTCCTTTTCTTACATTTACGGACATCCCGATAGAGTGGAGGATGAAATCTATTTTTCCAAATTTTTCAACCGCAGCATCGAAAAGTTTTTCCAAATCTTCGATAGAAGTTGCATCTGCACCTATAACTTCGGAGTTGGTTTTCTCTGCCAATTCATTCAATTCGCCCATTCTCATAGCGATAGGAGCGTTGGATAGGATAAACTCTGCACCTTCTTCGTGGCATTTTTCTGCCACCTTCCAAGCGATAGATTGGCTATTGAGTGCCCCAAAAATAATTCCCTTTTTTCCTTTTAATAATCCGTAAGACATAATTGTTTATTTTTACAAAAGTAAGAATTTTATTGTTTGAAGCATAAAAAAAGGAGCTATTTTTATAGTTCCTTTTTTATTCGTATTATTAATGAAGTCTGATAAAGTTTAGTTCGTTGCTTTTCTCACTTCGGCTTTCACATCTTCGCTGAAATCTTTGGCTTTTTCCCAAGTTTCAGAAGCGGCGTCTTTTGCATCTTCCCAAGCATCACCTGCTTTTTCCTTTAATTTCGCAAACCAACCATCTTTTGTTGCTTCTTCATTTTTTTCTTTTTGTTCATTGATGTAGTTTTTCAATTGGTCGGCATATTCACCTGCTTTGTTTTTTACATCTTTTGCAGCGTTTTCAATTTTGCTTTCCAAGTTATCTACTGTGTTTTCAGCTTTTTTTAAATCTTGATTGTTCATAATTTTAAATTTAATTGATTAAATCTTTTTTGTGATTATTGGTATAGTTACAATTATCATTCCGAAAAATCTTAAATTTTTATTAAAGTTATCTTAAAAAAGAATAAATTTGCTTAAAAGTGTAACTAATGTAACAATGTAACAGTTTAACAATGTACTTAATGTAGTAATGTAAAAGTGTAGTAATTTAATAATAATGAAAGAAAAAATACGCTGTGGTTGGTGCGAAAAAGATGATTTATACAGAAATTATCACGATGAAGAGTGGGGAAAACCTGTTTATGATGATGATAAAATTTTTGAGTTTTTGGTTTTGGAAAGTTTCCAAGCGGGACT
>JAUNTR010000073.1 GCA_030538575.1 Cruoricaptor ignavus
ATCATATCAGAAAATTTTGCCTAATTTACGCTTTATCTTTGGAATAGAAAATAGGGAAGTTTTTTGAATTTGATAAATGCAACACTAAAAAACAACGATATAAGACCTGCAACTAATGATATTGCAGTAGTTACTCTTCCGAATGGTAAACATTATGCTATATCTGTTTTTGTGTCCGACTCCAAAGAAAACCATCAAACCAATGAGAAAATTATTTCGGATATTTCGAAAATAGTTTGGGATTTTCTTGTGAAAGAGAACTAAAAACTTGTAAAGTATCATTTGTTTTAGATATTATTTCACAATATTTTTTATCTTTACGCTTCATAAAATTATCTAATAATTATATATAAAAAATATGAAAAACATTGTTGTTATTGGTGCAGGAACTATGGGGAACGGTATTGCTCACACGTTTGCACAGAAAGGTTTTAAGGTAAATTTGGTAGATGTTTCCGAAAATGCTTTGGAAAAAGGTCTGAAAACCATCGCTACCAATTTGGATAGAATTGTGGCAAAAGGTAACCTAACGGAAGAGCAAAAAGCCGAAACTCTTAGCAATATTTCTACTTTTACCGAGTTGAAAAACGCTATTGATAATACCGAACTTATCGTAGAAGCTGCAACGGAAAACTTGGATTTGAAGTTGAAAATTTTCCAACAAATGGATGAGTTGGCTCCTGAAAATTGTATTTTGGCAACCAATACATCTTCTATTTCTATCACGAAAATTGCTTCCGTAACCAAAAGACCAGAGAAAGTTATCGGGATGCATTTTATGAATCCAGTTCCGATTATGAAACTTGTGGAAATCATCAAAGGTTATTCCACTTCCAAAGAAACGTTTGATGCAGTTTACGAAATGTCCAAAACTTTGGGAAAAGTTCCTGTGGAAGTTAATGATTATCCAGGATTTGTTGCTAATAGAATTTTGATGCCGATGATTAATGAGGCAATCGAAACGCTATACAATGGCGTTGCAGGAGTTGAGGAAATAGATACGGTAATGAAACTCGGGATGGCACACCCAATGGGACCGCTTCAGTTGGCAGATTTCATAGGGTTGGATGTTTGTTTGGCAATTCTGAATGTAATGTACGATGGTTTCAAAAATCCGAAATATGCACCAAATCCGCTATTGGTAAATATGGTAACTGCGGGGAAACTGGGCGTAAAATCGGGCGAAGGTTTCTATGATTATTCCGAAAGTAAGAAGGCTGAGAAAGTAGCGAAGATGTTTGCGAAGTAATGTTAATAAAATTTAAAATCAAAAACCTATAATATCAGTTTTTTTATTTATCTTTGATGAAGTTAAAATTATAAAACAATGAAATTACCTAAATTTTTATTAGCCGATAATTCCGAAATGCCGGAAGATTTATTCGTGGTTCATACCGAATATCCAAGATTTATCCTAAATGTAGAAGAGGAAGAAGTAGAATGGTTGGATGATTTGGAAGGTGATGATGAAGAAACCATAGCAGACGAAGCAACAAAAGTAGTGGAAGCTGCTTTTAAATGGTGCGACGAAGAACTCGCAAAGTATGATGACGAGGAAGAAGACGAAGAGTAATAAATGATTATAAAAAAGGAACTCAAAATTAGAGTTCCTTTTTTTATTACTATTTTTTATTAAATTTTACTAATAAAAGATTACCTTTATAAAGTTCTAAAACATCACCATTTACCACATATTTATCGGCTTGTTGTATCATAGATAGGTAATTTTGCTCCACACTCATATTATCACAAGACATTCTGGTAGAACCTACATTTTTTACGGAAAAATTACCTGCCGTAGTATCTAAAACAACATCACCAAAATAATTATTGCAACCTGCGTTTCCCGAAACTCTGTTGCCTTCTAAAACCAAAGTTGGTGTTTTACCTTTTACCGTTTCTGCCAAAACCCATTGTGTATCGGCAATAGAAGCCTGTTTACCTCCTAATTTGGATAAAGAAGAAACAGCCGAACAAGATACCAAAACTATGGAAATCCCAAAACCTAAAATTATATTTTTCATTTTTTTTTAACTTTTAATTGAAAACAAATTTAGAAAAAATAATGACTAAAAATATTTTCTTCGATTAAAATTATCTCAATTCTGCTGAAAATTCTTTTTGGAAAGTTTTTATCAAACCATTCATTACTTCGGAGATTTCTTTTTCCTCTAATGTTTTTTCCTCGTTCAAAAGTTCAAAACTAAGAGCATAAGATTTTTTTCCTTCTGGAAGATTTTTTCCCTCGTAAACATCGAAAAGATTAATGTTTCTTAAAAACTTCGATGGCGATTTTTTAGCAGCTTTATACAAATCATTATAACTGATATTTTTATCCAAAAGCAATGCCAAATCTCTTCGTATCTTATTGAATTTTGGGATGTCTGCAAACTTCAAATTACTGGTAGAACGCAGTTGTTGGGCAGTTTCCAATTCTATTTCTGCGTAGAAACAATCTTGGTCTATATCGAAATCTTTCATCAATTGCGATGAAACTTTCCCCAATCTGGCAATTGTTTTTCCATTGGAAATCAGTTCCAAAGCATCAGAAAATCTTTCGTCTGCCAATGCTTGTTCTTCGGTTTCTATATTCAGTTTTTGCAACAGAATACTCACATAACCTTTCAGATAATAAAAATCGGTAGCAGATTTTGGCATCAACCAATTTTCGGATTTTTCTCTTCCTGAAACCAAAATTGCCAATTGTTTTCTTTCGGTGTAAGTTTCAAATTTATGATAGATTTTCCCGAACTCGAAAAATTTGATGTCAGGATTTTTTCTATTAATATTATAAACCGTATTTTGTAGAAGACCTTCCAAAAGCGAAGTTCTCATAAAAGCCAAATCGTTACTTAGCGGATTTAGAAGTTTCACCGCATTGGTTTCATCTTTTACCGAAGTTAGCGAGTTGTTCATAACTTCGTAAAAACCATTGCTTTGCAAAGTTCTCGCCCAAGAATTTTCCAATTCATCTTGGTCGTTGAAATCCATTTTTACAGGCGTGAAAGATATTTTTTGCGGAGCATCTATTTTATTGTATCCATAGATTCTCAGGAGTTCTTCTATCACGTCGATTTCTCGGGTTACATCTGCACGATAAGCCGGAACAGAGATTTCAAAACCATTTTGTATTTCATTTAAAACATTGATTTCTAATGACTTCAATATTTCTTTTATTTTTTCTCTATGGATTTTAGTTCCAAGGATTTGTTCTATTTTGGAAAATCTTAGGATAATGTAGTGGTCTTCTATTTTCTTCGGATAATGTTCTAATAGTTGCCCAATCATTTTTCCGCCTGCAATTTCTTCAATCATTTTTATCGCGTGCGTTATGGCGGTTCTTGTGTTGTTGGGATCTACACCTCTCTCAAAACGGAAAGACGCATCGGTATTTAACCCATGGAATTTTGCTCCTTTTCTTACTGCAACAGGATTGAAGTAAGCACTTTCCAAGAATATCGTTTTGGTATTTTCCGTAACTCCCGAATTTTCGCCACCAAAAACTCCCGCAATACACATCGGTTGGTTGTTGCCGTCTTTTATCATAATTTCGGTGCCATTCAGCGTGCGTTCTACGCCATCCAAAGTTTGGAATTTTGTGCCATTTTCATTTACACCAACTTTTACTTTTTTACCCGATATTTTATCAGCATCAAAGGCGTGTAGCGGTTGTCCAAAGCCGTGCAAAATATAATTGGTAATATCTACAATATTATTTATTGGTGATAAACCTATGGCTTTTAGTCTGTTTTTTAGCCAGTTGGGAGATTCTGCAACCGTTACGTTTTCAACCACTGCACCAATGTATCTTGGGCAAAGTTCGGCATCTTCCACTTCCAGAGAAAAATCGTGGCTTCCCTCGATATTTAGAGGTTGAGAAGTGCTTTTTTCAAACTCAGATTTTATTTGGTTAGAAGATAAAAAAGCGTTCAAATCTCTTGCAACACCGTAGTGTGACATAGCATCGGTACGGTTTGGCGTAAGTCCAATTTCGTAAACTTCATCTTTCACGATTTCAAAATAATCCGCAAAGTTTTTTCCGATTTCATATTTTTCTTCATCCAAAACCATAATTCCGCCATGGTCATCACTTAATCCCAATTCGTCTTCTGCACAAATCATTCCTTGCGATTTTTCGCCTCTTATTTTGGCTTCTTTTATCTCGAAAAAACTGCCGTCTTTTGCATAGATTTTAGTTCCAACAACGGCAACAGGTACGGTTTGTCCCACGGCAACATTCGGTGCTCCGCAAACGATGTTTAGGATATTTCCTGTGCCAACATCTACGGTTGTTAATTTCAGTTTATCGGCATTTGGATGCTTTTCGCAGGTCAAAACTTTACCAACGACAATACCTTCCAATCCGCCTTTTATGTTTTCAAATGTTTCTATACCTTCTACTTCCAAACCAATATCGGTAAGATATTCTCCTATGGTTTCAGGTTTTAGTTCGGTTTTTATGTAGTCTTTCAACCAGTTATTTGAAATTTTCATTTTAAATATTTAATTTATTTTTTGATGAGAAACTTTGGGTTTCACTTTTATTAAAGTTGCAAATATCGTGATTTTTTAAGAGAAAAGAAAACGGTTTTTATTCTTTATTTTCAATAGAAATAAAAATGAGAAATGTTAAAATTTATAAACCAAAAAGAGCAAAGAACAGATTTTGAAAATCCTTTATCTTTACTCTTTTATCTTTTATCTTTGCTCTTTTGTCTTTAATTATTTTTTCAGAGAAGCCTCATCTATCCAGCGTTCTTTGTTTGTAATATCAATCAGGTAGATGGTGTTTCGTTGCTTGGTCAAAATTAAATTTTTGGTTAAAGGCAAAGCGATTTTTTCGCCTTCCAAAGTATCAAAACGGAAAGAAAGTAAATTTTTTTTGGTGCGAATAACATCCCCCGAAAATACGTTAGAAGTACTTTCATCATTAGATTTATCATCGAAAACTTCGGCGTAGGTTGCTTTGTCTCCGTTGATGGAAAGGAATAATCTTTCCGTATGGTCATCAAAATCTCTTATCAAATAAAATTTTTTGTTGTTAATATCCACATTTTTCAAATCTTGATTAATGCCTCTTTTTTCTTCCAAGATTTTCAATCTGGCATTGATGATATCGTATTGTGCATTAATACAGATAGTTATGAATGAAAATAGGATTGATAAAAATAGTTTTCTCATTAAAGTAAGTTTAAAATTGTAAGCAGACAGCAAAATTAACGATTTTTTTATAAGCGATAATATTTTCGCATTCGATTTCTTTTATCAGAAGAAAATAATTAAGTTTGTGGAACGGAAAAATTTAATTAAAAAAAATGAAAATATATACCAAAACAGGCGATAGAGGAGAAACGGCACTCTACGGAGGAACTCGGGTTTCTAAGGCTTCGGCAAGAGTGGAAAGCTACGGAAATATAGATGAGCTGAATGCTTTTGTAGGCGTAGCAAAATCTAAAATAAAAGATGAAACAGTGCTTCAGCAACTGAAAAAAATACAGTTCGATTTGTTTACCGTTGGCTCGGAAGCCGCAACACCATTGGATAAACTAATGTTGGCAAATGGGAAATCTCGATTGCCGATAACGATTACCGAAACGGAAATAGAGGAGTTGGAACATTGGATGGATGCGTTTGAGGAGCAATTACAACCATTGCAGTTTTTTATTTTGCCCGGAGGAGGAGAATCTGCCACAGCATTGCACGTCGCAAGAACAGTTTGCCGAAGAGCCGAGCGTAGTTTGGTTTTTTTGAATGAAACGGAAGAAGTACGCCACGAACTTATAAAATACCTGAACCGCTTGTCCGATTATCTGTTTGTATTGGCGAGATATATTTCTAAAATACAAGGCGAAACCGAAGAATATTGGAATCCCAACGACCGTGCAAATAGAGAAAAATAGAATATTTTGAGTGTGAAAAAAGCATTACTTTTCATTAATGGCGAGCCACCAAAAACGCTCCCGAACTACGATGAATACGACATCATTGCGTGTACCGATGGGGCTTTTCTTTATTTGGAAGAGTTAGGTTTTCCACTGAAACGGTTAGATTTTGTGTCGGGCGATTTTGATTCGCATTTGGATGCCTTTCAAAATATTGATAATGAGGATTTTAAAGTAATTCATACGCCAGACCAAGATAAAACAGATTTTGATAAAGCGTTGGATATTTTGCTGGAACAAGGCGTTTCTTCTGTTGATGTTTTTGGAGCGAGCGGAGGAGAAATGGATCATTTTTTGGGAAATCTAACGGCGGCTTTCCGAATGAAAAATGAAATGGAAATTTGTTTTTATGATGAATATTCTGCTTATTATTTCGTGCCGAAAAAGTTTCATCTTTCGGGTGTGAAAGGCAAAATGATTTCCTTGTTTCCTTTTCCTACGGTGGAAAAACTATTTACCAAAGGCTTGAATTGGAATTTATCGGGACACACACTTTCTATGCAACATAGGATTGGAACAAGGAATTTCGCTTTGGAAGATGATGTTTTTGTAGATTATAAAAGTGGCGAACTTCTGGTTTTTGTTGGGAGATAATTTATGATTTTCTTTTTATATGAATTTTAAATAATGTTTTGTAATTAATAGTGAATAACTTATTAAATTTCCTTCTTCGTTTTAAAATCCTTATGGTATTTAATATATTTATATTGATTTTAAAAATAGTTTGTAGTGTAATAAATAATTTTGAAACCCGTCATATAGAAGATTGGTCTATTGCTAATAATATTGCAAAATACGGTACTTATACTGAGTTTATGAGTGTAGGTTCTACGGCGTATAAACTGCCTGTTTATCCACTATTTCTTAGTGTTTTTGCATATCTTTTTCCCGAGAATTCATTAGCGGTAATTATTGTGGTTCAGCATCTTATTTTGTTTGTTGTACCGATTATTATCATCAAAACTCTTTCGCTTTTTGGCAAAGAAAAAGTAGGGATTTTAGCGGCTTTTATATTTATTTTTTCGCCCGCCTATTTTCATTATTCCAATGTTATAGAGGTTACTAATGTCTTTGTTCCGTTGTTTCTCATTTGGATTTACGTTTATTCCAAAATTTTTCTGGGGAAATCTACAACTTTATATTATGTGTTTTTCGGTATTTCTACTGCGGTGCTTTTTCTTACGCAAGTGGTTGTAATTCCGATAGTTATGATTTTGTTTTTAGTCTTATTACTTTTCAAAAAAATAAAAATAACAGGATTAGCAATTGTTTTATTTGTAACTGCAATATTTTACTCTCCGTGGATTGTTCGGAATAAAATGGCTTTTGATAAAATTATTTTAACTAAAACACCTGTTTGGCAGAATATTTATTTGAGTTTTACTTCTGCACCAAATATTTGTAATGATGTGATATTGATTGATGATGAACACGAAAGATATACTTTCCACTTGCGAAAATCGGTAAATGAATTTGAAATGGAAAGAATATACAAGGAAAAAACATTGGAAGTTTTGGATGGAAAAGAAATAATATTCATCAAAAAATCTCTGCAAAATGCTCTGTTGCTTTGGTACGTTCCGTCCCGATATTTTTACGACAATAGTCTTCCTATACTGTTTGGTAGAAAAATTTTCACAATCATTCTGAATATTTTCACAATATTTTTCTTATTTTATATTTATAAAAAATACCGATTATTATTTTGGATTTCATTATTATTATTTGCAAATTTTACATTTCCTTATATGATAGGACACGCCAGCAATACAAGATTTAAACTCGATTTCGAGTGGTATCAATATATTTTGGTTGCCTTATTTTTTTTAGAAATAAAGAATAAAGAGCAATTTTTATATCATTAGCCAAAAATTTGTTGTACAATTTCTAAGGAATCGGGCGTGCGAAAATCGGCATAATGATAATGATAATACACCAAAAGACTGTCCAAAAAATCCTTGCGAAGAACACTTTCTATCGTGATTTCGTAAGTGTTTTCTGCGGAAATAAGTTCTTGCCAAATGCTTGATATTTCTTCATTAAATAAATGATGAGTTTGCTCTTTGGAAAAGTTTCCCGTTTCGGGATTTAGAAATCGAAATGGAGTGAGTAATGGGCTTAATCCATTTATTTTCAGTAAATTAAAAACAAAAATAAGATGACATTGGTAGTTGTCTTTTTTTATTTCATTTTTTAAAATTTCTATTTCATCATAGATTTGTGGATTGTAGTTTTCATTCTTCAAAATATGATTGAGAAAATCTGCCACAAAAAAAATAATCGTATTTATTTTTACATTATTCCTAAAATCGGAGTTGTAAGACAATTCCATTTGGCTGATGTTTTTCAGAGAACCTGTGTTTTTTCGGTTGGTTGTAAAACAGATTTCGTTCAGCGGTTGCAGATATGCTTTTTTCTTATTTTTCGGCGAATAAATTCCCTTTACGAAAAAACTTTCGTAGCCATTCTCTTGCGTGAAACAATGCACAACCGCATTGCTGTCACCATATTTCAGGTAAGATAAAATAAAGCCTTGCTCGGAATTCATTTAGTTCACAACTGCTATTTTTGCGGTAGCTTTATCTGTTCCGTTTTCGTTGGTCATCAATACAAAATAAATTCCCGAAGCCACACGTTTTCCTCTGTTGGTCAAATCCCAATCGTAGTATCCGCCTCGTGCAGTAGCTTGATGAACCAAGTTTCCTGCGGCATCGGTAATGCGAATATTGGTGCGTTCTGCCAAACCTTTTATCCTCACATTTCCTTTGTAGTTCGCATAAACCACAGGATTTGGATAAACCAAAACATCACCAAAATTTTCTGTAACGTTGGCAACATCGCCCTGATAAGTTACAATGCCTTCGTAAGTGGCAAAATACACTTTCCCGTTTCTCTCGTCTATTTTTATATCGGTAACGTTATTATTCGGGAGTGGAGAATTTTCTTTGGTAAAATGTTGTATCGTATTTTGCCCATTTGCACTAATGTAAAAAACACCACCACCTTCTACAGAAACCCATTTTTGGTTCCCAGAATCCACGGCAATTTGCAAAATTTGGGAATCCCGAAAGAGTTCTTCGCCAATGCCATTTTGCTCAATTACAATAGGTTCTGCGGTTGCGTTGTTGTAATTAGAAGTAATGGAATTTGCAACTCTAAGTCCGTTATTTGTTCCTATCCAAGCATCTCCGCTTTTATCCACAGCAACGCTCAATACACCATCACTTCCGCTTGGTAAACCATTATCTGAACCAATGGAGTAGATGCTGTCATCATTCAAATTAGCAGGTGTATTGTTGAGATTTGCAA
>JAUNTR010000074.1:0-2094 GCA_030538575.1 Cruoricaptor ignavus
ACCAAATCGGTATAACCAAAGGAATTTCCACGTTCTATAATCGCTACTTTTTCGTTATCGGAATCTAAGATTTTTCCAACAGCAAATTTCATAGCTTCGGGGGAGAGAAATTGTCCTTTTTTCAGGGTAACACATTTCCCAGTTTTGGCAGCTGCCACAAGCAAATCGGTTTGGCGAACCAAAAACGCAGGAATTTGCAAAACATCTACATATTGAGCTGCGAGTGCGGCTTGCTCGTTTTCATGAATATCCGTAGTTGTTGGAATATCAAAATGTTGCCCTACTTTTTTTATAATTTCCAAAGCCTGTACATCACCAATACCAGTGAAGGAATCTACTCGGCTTCGGTTGGCTTTTTTAAAACTGCCTTTGAAGATATAAGGAATCTCGTATTTATCGGATAATGCGACAATTTTCTCGGCAATTTCAAAAGCGGTTTCCTCGCTTTCTATGGCACAAGGTCCAGCGATTAGGAAAAAATTGTTGCTGTTTTTATGTTTTATATTTTCTAAATGTTGTATCATTTTTTAGGGTTTCTATTAATTATTTTTATCAACTTAATTATTGTGTTGCTTGGATTAGTTGAGATTCTATTTGCTTTAATTTTTCATCCCCATAAGTGGAATCGTAGGGTTTCATCACATCAAAAATATAATGGTAAAACGGCACTATTTTCTGGATTTTATCGGCTTCGTTATAGGCTTTTTCTTTACCCATTGTTTGCAAATCTTTTATAAAAGTATTATATCTTTTATCCAAAGGTTCAAGGGATTTTATGGCATAATCGTAACCTTTTTCTTTCTCACCCAATTTATCGTAGGCTTCCGTAACTGCACCAACAACTAAGGAATATTCCATTGGTTTTATCCTCATTTGTCTTCCGACAAATTTCTGCTCTTGCGGTGAAAGATTGGCGTAATAATCGTATTCTTCAAAAATGCCTTTCTTCAATTCCTCTGCCAATTTCAGACCTTTTTGTTCTTGCCCTGCAACGATATAACCGTAAACCATAGAACTGAGCGAGCGTGGGTCGTTGTATTTAGCCACAGGAATTTCCCGAGAAGCCAAATCCATAACTTCCACAGCTTTTTGTTTTTCGCCTTTCAAGACCAAAGCTTCTGCGGCACGGCTTGCGGAACTCCTGTAACTCACGATATTGGATGTGCAAGTTTCATCAAAATGAACTTTCAAATCTTTGAAATTTCCCCATCGGTAATTATTCACAACTTTGTAGAGTTCATCGGCATCTACTCTGCCCATTTCCCCCGATTCGCCTTCTTCGGTTTTTATAGGAACTAAACGATAACTAAATCCATCGAATTGAAGATAATCGCCCAAATAGAAAATATTTTCGGCATCGTAGATTCCTCCCGAAGAGAAATTAATCGGACGTTTCCAATCGAAATTTGCCAAAACATCCATCAAAATCAAATTATTTTTGAACATACTTCGGCGTTTGTAATTTACTGTGATTTGGTCTTCCACCAATGCTAAATCTTGGTTTTTTATAATTCCAGATTTCACAGCATTTTCTTTGTTTACAGGGATTACAAATGTGTTTACTGGAAGGAAATTAAACCTCTCGTATTTCGCTTCTCCAAAGAGTAATTTCAGTACTTCGTCCTTAGCGGGCGATTTTTTCTTTATAAAATTTATAGCTTCTTTCATCGTCATAGATTCTTGAGTTTTGTATTTATTGAACTCTGCTAAAAGATTTTGAGACAAGCCCCTTTCCTCCAACATCTCAAAGAAACCTTGCCATTCGTCTTTGGTCATTAGATAGATTTGGTCATTAGTTCCATCTCTGTATTCCTCGTGTGTAAGGACCGATGGTATTGGCATTGCGTTGTAAGTTCTGCGTTTCACTTGGTCGATATTCCAAGGTGTGGAAAGCAAGGTGAAATTCACGACTTTTACATCATCTCGGAAACGTTCGGTTTCTTGTATTGCCCAAATCGGGTAAGTATCGTTGTCCCCATAAACGAAGAGAATATCGTTTTTCGGAAGCGATTTGAGAGTGGAGTAAGCATAATCGTAAGCTGCCAATCTGCCACTACGATCGTGCGGTGTGTAGTTTTGGAAGCCCATCATCAG
>JAUNTR010000074.1:2194-8994 GCA_030538575.1 Cruoricaptor ignavus
CTGCCAATCTGCCACTACGATCGTGCGGTGTGTAGTTTTGGAAGCCCATCATCAGCGGAATAGCAAGAAGTACCAAACCTGCAACAATATTTGCGGCATCGGATTTTATTTTTTTCTGAATAAACCAAAGAATAGAAGCAGCTCCCAAGCCAATCCAAATCGCAAAAGCGTAGAACGAACCGACCATTGCATAATCTCTTTCTCTCGGCTCGAAAGGTTTTACTCCTGTGTAAAAAATGATGCCAACGCTGGTTAATATAAATAAAGAAAGTATGGCGTAGAATCTGCCAAAATCTTTGTTCAGTTGGTAATACAATCCGATTAATCCTAAAATTAATGGAAGGAAGAAAAATGCAACTGTACTATCATTTTTAAATTTTGAAGGCATTTGGTCTTGGTTTCCCCAAAGTGCATTATCTACAAACGAAATCCCAGAAATCCAGTTACCACGGTTGTTTTCCATATGTCCTTCCAAATCGTTTTGGCGACCAACAAAATTCCACATTAGATAACGCACGAAATAATATCCGTTTTGGAACGTAATAAAATAATCCAGATTTTGTAACAAAGACGGGCGTTGCACTTGGATTAAATCATAAGGTTTTACTTGCAAATAATCATCTACTTTTATACTTCCGTCATTATATTTCGCCCTCAAATCATCAAAGATTTTCATTGCTTCGGGATTATCTGCAACATCGGGATTAGCATAATTGAAAGTAAAATCAGGAGCTCCGTACATAGAAATATAATTTCCCATAACATCTTTATCGCTACTGAACATCCTCGGCATCAGACTTGTATGGGCATTATTGTAAACATAATTAAACCTCTCTCCTACTTTTCTGTACGTTCCTGTGGATTCGTCTTTTTCGTAAACATCGCCTGTTTTGTTTTGTTTGTAGCTGCCGTCTTCATTTTTCATCATTCCATTATAATCCAAATCGGCAGTGTAATTTTGTCCGTACAAGGTTGGCCAATCGCCGTATTGCTCACGATTATAGTAATCCAACATTCCGATAGCGTTATCGGGATTGTTCAAATTCATTGGTGGATTTGCCGTTGCTCTAATGGGAATTACCATCCAACAAGAGAAGCCTATAATCATATAAACCACAGAAAGAACGGCGGTTTGGTAAATGCTGTTTTTTTGTTTTTTTGCAAATTTCAAAGCGAAATAACATAACGCTACCAAAAGCACAAAAGCCACAACTGTACCCGAATGAAACGGCAAGCCAAGTCCATTAACAGCAAAGATTTCTACCTTGCCAAAGAACGTCATAATAACAGGGAAAATAATTTTAAATACAAAAATTAAAACGCCTAATGTTACCACATTTGCCCAAGCAAAACTCTTCCAAGTAAATTGATAATTTCTGGCATAATAAATAAGACAAACTGCTGGAATTGCCAACATACACATCATATGAACACCAACCGAAAGTCCTAAAATAAAGAAAATAAGGATAATCCAACGTTGGTTATCGGGAGCGTGATATTCGTTTTCCCATTTGGTAATCAGCCAAACAATTAATGCAATAAAAAGCGACGCCATAGAGTAAACTTCGCCCTCAACCGCCGAATACCAAAACGTATCCGAAAACGTGAATGCCAATGCACCAATTGCTCCGGAAAACAAAATGGCAATCTCCTGATGTCGAGTAACTTCCTCGAAATCTTTATTCAATAATCTTCTGACCAAATGCGTTATCGTCCAGAATAAAAATAATATCGTAAAGGCACTAAACAAAGCCGACATCGCATTGATGACCAAACCATAATACGCCTCGTTCCCAAAAGCCAACATCGCAACAACTGCACCAACCAACTGAAACAAAGCCGCCCCAGGAGCGTGCGTAACCTCCAATTTCACAGCGGAAGAAATGTATTCGCCCGTGTCCCAAAAGCTAAATTTATGTTCTATCGTAGAAAGATAAGTAACGAATGCGATGGTAAAAATAACCCAGCCGAGAACGGTATTCCACGTCTTAAAAGTCCAATTTTTCATAAATAAAAATTCAATGTTGCGAAAATAAGGTTTTTTTAATTAAAATTAAGAAATTCGGGAACTAAGATGATTGAGAAATTAGAATATTTCACTTTCTATGAAAAAATTAGATTTCACGAAAAACTTTACATAAAGCAACACTCTGATTTTCTTTGGAAAAAGAGGATTGAAATTCAGGTAAATTTTTAACGGTAAAAAGTTGGATTAATTCCGAAACTTCCTCTGGTTCAGTAATTACAAATGGATATTCCGAGCGGTAATTTTTCGGAAATATTGCCATTTTACCAAACTTTATCGCATCACCAATATTGCCCGACATCTTAGTTTCACCATAAATTTCTCGGTTACTGAAAAACTCGATTTCCGATCGCAAAGGACACCACAACAAATCTGCTCTACTCATTATTTCATCAAATTCCCGCTGTGGAACTTTCTCCGAAAAATATCGGATTTTAATTTTATTTAATTGATTATCAATATATTTCAATTCATCAAGTTCAAAACCTGAAGCCTTGCCCAAAAATACAAATTCTATATTTTCCTGATTTTCGAGTTGAGAATTAAAAATCTTCAAAACCTCGAAAACTTTATGATAATTTCTCCTTTTTTGGGAAACTTCTCCGGGAATAACAATCGTTTTTTGGCTCTCGGTTTTTATGTCGTTCACCTTTTCTTTCGTGTAAAATATCGGAAAATAATGGTAAGGCGATTTTGCCAAATTTTGGTCTAAAACCAAGAATTTTTCAGCATTGGCATAAACTTTATTTTTCAACAACAAACCTTCTTTCAAAAGGAGTTTCAGGCGATAAATCGTCTCGGATTGAAATATATTTCCAAACAAACGAAACGCAGAAATCCCAGCAAAATTGAGATTGTGCGTAATAATCGCCGTTTTGTAACGCTCGGTAATTTTATAAAACGTGTTGAAATACCGATGCACCGTACCAATCACAACCAAATCGTAAGATTTAGAATTGAGTTGCTCCAAAATATTTTTGGAATTCGATTTTATAAAATACTGATTTTCATTAATTTGAAGTTGATTAAATATTTTTTCATTGAAATAATAATCCACCGAAACCTCATCCGATTCCGAGAGCAAATCGATGATATTTGCGGCAATTTCAGCGTGAGTATCGAGTTCTATATAAGCGATTTTCAATTTTACTTTCACTTAAAATTTAGTTTATTCAGCATTTCTTTCCAACGCAATTTACGAATAAATTTTATTTCATTTTTTGATAATTGTCTTGGCTGATTCTGTTTTAAAAAACTTTTCATCGTGATAAAAAACTCAGATAACAATTTATTTTTATATGCTGATTTTACCGAAGAAATAACTGTCAATGGAAAATTTAACCCAATATTATAAAAGTACATTCCCAACTTTTCAGCTTTTTGCTGTTTGTATTTGTAAGCCGTAGGACGCAGATGTTTCACCCAAAGATTTTTTATGGAAATCGTTTCCCAACCGTGCATTTTCGCCAACATTACATCTATATTATCCCATCCTAAAACAGCTCGCAATCCACCCATATCCTGCAGGCAATCAACTCGATACGATTTTATCGGCCCACGAATATGATTTTGGGAAGAAAGATTTTCGTACTCCCAACCTTCTTGATTTTCAAAATGTAAAAGTTCCGTTTTTGGCATTCCTTTTTTCTGAATAAAAACCAAGCCCGAAACCATTCCTGCTTTTGGATTTTGGGAATAAATTTCCGTTATCTTTTCTAAATAATTTGATGGAAAAACAATATCTGCATCGAATTTGCAAACCACATCAAACTCGGATAACTCTTGGGTTTCCAGACCTTTATAAAACGTGCGAACCACTTTTGCACCAGGCTCATGTTCAGATTTTTGCAAATCCAAAACCTGAAATCTCTCGTCCGAATCAGCAAAAGTTTTAGCGATTTCCGAAGTATGGTCGGTAGAACCATCATTTACAATCACAACCCGAAAATCTCTAAAAGTCTGGGCTTCCAAAGATTTCAAACAATAGGCGATATTTTCTTCCTCGTTGTGTGCAGGAATAATGATAAGGGGTTTCAAAAAAAATAGATTTTAAAATATAGGTTACAGATTTTATTTAAGGTATTATTAACTTTAATTAAAATCCGTAACCTACTTATTTAATGATATTTAAAATTATCAATTATGCGGTTGCAGCATATTTTTCGGGTCTAAGATTTCGTCTAACTTTTCCTTAGAAAGTAATCCTTGCTCGATAACCAAATTATAAACGCTTTTACCTGTTTCCAAAGCTTCTTTTGCGATTTTTGTAGAATTTTTGTAACCGATATGCGGATTAAGTGCCGTTACAATCCCAATGCTGTGTTTCACCATATTTAGGCAAACTTCTTTATTAGCAGTAATTCCCACGATGCATTTTTCACGAAGCGTATCCAATGCATTGCAAAGGAAATGAATGTTCTCCAAAATAGCGTGAGATAATACAGGCTCCATCACATTCAATTGTAATTGTCCTGCCTCAGCAGCGAAAGTAACTGTTAAATCATTTCCAATCACTTTATAACAAACTTGGTTTACAACCTCAGGAATTACAGGATTTACTTTGCCTGGCATAATAGAGCTCCCTGGTTGCATTGGTGGTAAATTAATTTCAAAAAGCCCAGCTCTCGGTCCGGAAGACAACAATCTAAGGTCGTTGCAGATTTTGGAAAGTTTGACTGCCAAACGCTTCATTGCTGATGAATAGATAACGTAAGAACCTGTATCTGGCGTAGCTTCCACCAAATCTGGTGCAGAAACAATAGGATAACCTGAAATTTCCGCCAAGTTTTTAGAGCAAAGAGTGGCGTAGCCCACAGGTGCATTCAGCCCTGTACCAATGGCAGTTGCTCCCATATTAACCTCCACGAAAAGGCTGGCATTGCTGTTGAGTTTCGTAATATCTTCTTCCAAAGTTGCCGCAAATGCTTCAAATTCTTGCCCCAAAGTCATTGGTACAGCATCTTGTAATTGGGTTCTTCCCATTTTCAAAACATCGTGGAATTCTTTTCCTTTTTCTCTAAATGCTTCTACGGTTTTTTGTAGTTTTTCCGCTAAAACCTCGTTCAGTTGTAGCAATGCCAATTTTATAGCGGTCGGATAAGCATCATTTGTAGATTGCGATAAATTGATGTGGTCGTTTGGCGAACAGAATTGATAATCACCTTTATCTTTACCCAATTTTTCCAGCACAACATTTGCAATAACCTCGTTGGCATTCATATTTACAGATGTACCTGCACCGCCCTGTATCATATCTATCGGGAATTGGTCGTTGTATTTTCCTGTTGCTACGTCGTCGCAGGCTTCAGCAATTTTGGTGTAAAGATTTTCCTCCAAAAAACCTAACTCGTAATTGGTTTTAGCGGCTGCTTTTTTCACCATTGCCAACGCTTTTATAAAACGAGGATAAGAGGATAATTTCTGTCCAGAGATTTTAAAATTCTCTACCGCTCTCTGTGTTTGTACACCATAATATGCATTTGCAGGCACATTTAGCTCGCCCAACAAATCGCTTTCTTTTCTAAAATTTTCCATTAAAAATAATTTTATCGAAAGTTAAGGTTTTTTCATATTATGAAACAAAAAAAACACATCAAAAAAGATGTGTTTTTAAATTTAGCTATTTTAATTAAAATTTCTCAGAACCTTATTTCGCAGGATATTTTTCTAAAAGAGCTTGCAAAATCGCATAGGTTTCGATATCCAAAACGCCATCGCACAATTCTGGACGAAACCTGTATTGGAAGGCTTCTATTGTTTTTTTCGTTGCTCTGTCCACAGTTCCACTCGGTTCTATTCCATAACCGAAATCCCTTAACATTGTTTGGAATTTAAAAATAAATGGTGGCGTTTCTCTTTCCTCAAAAAATTGTTCGGGGATAATTTGGTTAGCATATTTTTGCTTGGTAAAATCATCGTACCACATTCCAATTCCGTAATCCGTATATAATTTTTTCCAAGGGAATTTCGGACCCGGGTCTTCTTTTCTTGTCGGTGCAATATCCGAATGTCCTAAAATATTGGTTGGTGGAATTTGGTATCTATCCGCAATATCTTTTATCAGATAAGCCACTTTTTTCACCTGCCAATCGGGATATTCGTAAAAGGTTTTATTAGCATTAGCATCCGCTGTATAACCTCTGTTCACAATTTCTATTCCTATTGATGTATCATTTAGGTTTTCAATCTTACGCCAAGAACTTACACCTGCATGGTATGCTCGTTTATTTTCATCTACTAATTGATAAATATCTTTGTCATCCAAATCATTCACCAAATAATGAGAACTAACACTTTGCTCGGTAAGAACCCTCAGAGATTTATCGTTATCCAAAGCGGTATAATGCACAATAATATATCGTTGGCGGAAATTTTGCCCCACAGCAGGAAAATAATCTTTATTAATTTTATAATGCTCAGGATTTGCAGAAACTATCGAACCGTAACTGATTGTATTATCATTTTTCGCAGGGTTTGCGATATTCACTTTATAAAAGTCGTATTTCCCAAGATGCTCAATATGGGATTCTTTTTCGGCAGGTTTATCAGTTGCCGATACGGTTTGTTGTATTTTTTGCTCTGGAACAGATTTTTTTTGAATATTTTTTTGAGAGCCACAAGAAACAACAAACAATCCTAAACCAATAATATACAATGTATTACGCATAATCTTATATAAAGTTAAAATATTTTTTGCAAAAATACGAAAAAAAAATTGGCGAAAAATTTGGTGATTAAACAAAAGTGTTATATATTTGCACTCGCAATTACGGAA
>JAUNTR010000075.1 GCA_030538575.1 Cruoricaptor ignavus
GTGTGCCTATACATTTGCTATATCATTTTAAAACAGTAAAAAAATGGCAAGACAAAATGTATTTAAAACAGTCTTATTAGGGGCTTGTATCCTCGTATCAACCGCTCTCTTTGCCCAAGGCAATGGGGTAGGTGGAATCAATGAAGCCACTCAAATGGTAACCTCATACTTTGACCCTGCTACCAAACTGATTTATGCTATTGGTGCAGTTGTAGGATTAATAGGAGGCGTGAAAGTATATAACAAGTTCTCCAGTGGCGACCCTGATACAAGTAAAACCGCCGCTTCGTGGTTTGGTGCTTGTATTTTTTTGATTGTAGCGGCTACCATTCTAAGGTCTTTCTTCTTATAAACGATATTTCTATGGAAAGAAAGAAAAAAAGTTATGCCATCAATAAAGGTATTGGAAGAACAGTAGAGTTTAAAGGGCTCAAAGCCCAATACCTATTTATTTTTGCAGGTGGTTTATTGGGCGTGCTTTTACTCACTATGTTACTTTATATAGTGGGCGTAAACATCTATATTACCATTGGGTTAGGTGTTCTATTGGCGAGTTTGGTCATTTGGCAGACTTTTTCGCTGAATCAAAAATATGGCGAACACGGCTTAATGAAAATAGCCGCCAATAGAAGACACCCTAGATACCTTATTCATCGAAAGGCGATCCATCGATTTATCCAACCTACTAATCCTCGTACCTATGAGAAATAAATCCAAAGCAACAACCTTGGAAAGTAAATTTCCTTTGTTAGCAATTGAAGGTACTTGTGTGCTATCCAAAGAAGCCGATATTAGTATCGGCTTTGAGATAGCCCTTCCTGAACTATTTACCATTTCTTCTGACCATTACGATAATTTGCACGCTATATGGCACAAAGCCATCAAAGTATTGCCAGACTTTTGTATCGTACATAAGCAAGATTGGTTTACTAAAGAAAACTATGAGCCTAACATTCAGAAAGAAAACCTAAGCTTTCTTACACGTTCATACGAAAGACATTTTAACGAACGCCCTTTTCTAAATCATCGTTGTTATCTGTTCATAACACAAACTACAGAAAAGAGAATGCGAACTCAAAGTAACTTTTCATCACTCTGTAAGGGACATTTTATTCCAAAACAAGCGACCAAAAAAGAACATTTCAATCGTTTTTTAGAAGCAGTCGCACAATTTGAACGCATCTTAAATGATAGCGGCTTTTTACAACTCACACAATTAACCGAAAAAGACTATATAGGCGACAAAAATTCCAAAGGCTTATGGGAGCGCTATTTTAGTCTTACTTCTGATACCCATCAAAGCTTACAAGACATTTGCCTATCCGCAGAAGAGATGCGCATTGGTAATCAACGCTTGTGTTTGCACACACTATCCGATACAGAAGATCTACCCGCCAAAGTAGCTCCCGATAGTCGTTACGAAGGGCTATCAACTGATAGAAGCGACTGCCGATTATCTTTTGCAAGTCCAGTCGGTTTATTATTGAATTGCAATCATATTTATAACCAATATCTATTCATTGATAATTCAGAAAAAAACTTACAACGATTTGAAAAATCCGCTCGTAATATGCACTCATTGGCTCGGTACAGCCGTGCCAATCAAATTAATAAACAATGGATTGAACACTATCTCAATCAAGCCCATTCTTTTGGGCTAACCTCCATTAGAGCTCATTTTAATATAATGGCGTGGTCGGACAATCCGCAGGAACTTCGCAAAATAAAAAACGATTGTGGTAGTGCATTAGCCTCTATGGAATGTAAGCCTCACCACAATACCGTAGATGTTGCCACTTTGTACTGGGCAGGTATTCCCGGCAATGCAGCTGATTTTCCAAGTGAAGAAAGTTTTTACACTTTTATTGAGCCCGCTTTGTGTTTCTTTACACAAGAAACCAACTATCATAGTTCACCCAGCCCTTTTGGAATAAAAATATCTGATAGACTAACGGGTAAACCTATCCATTTAGATATATCGGATTTACCTATGAAAAAAGGAATTATTACCAATCGAAACAAATTTGTTCTTGGTCCTTCAGGGAGTGGTAAATCCTTTCTTACCAATCATATGGTTCGCCAATATTACGAACAAAACACCCACGTACTAATGGTAGATACAGGAAACTCTTACCAAGGTATTTGTGAACTAATCAATACTAAAACCAAAGGTGAAGACGGCGTATATTTTACTTATACCGAAGATAACCCCATTGCTTTTAACCCCTTTTATACCGATGACGATGTATTTGATATAGAAAAAAGAGAAAGTATTAAAACACTTATTATGACCCTTTGGAAACGCGAGGACGAACCCGCAAGGCGTTCGGAAGAAGTCGCTTTATCTAATGCGGTCAATCTCTATATACAATACATTAAAGATGATCCCGAGCATCAGCCTTGCTTCAATGGCTTTTATGAGTTTGTAAAAAAAGAGTATCGATTGGTATTAGAAAAAAAGAATGTTCGAGAAAAGGATTTTGACTTGATGAACTTTTTGAATGTTTTAGAACCCTATTATAAAGGCGGAGAATATGACTATCTTTTAAACTCCAATAAAGAAATGGACTTACTCAATAAGCGATTTATTGTTTTTGAAATTGACGCTATTAAAGACCATCCGATATTATTTCCTGTGGTAACTATTATCATTATGGAGGTATTTATCAATAAGATGCGAAGACTCAAAGGGATTCGCAAAATGATATTGATTGAAGAGGCGTGGAAAGCCATTGCTAAGGAAGGAATGGCAGAGTATATCAAGTATTTGTTCAAAACGGTTCGTAAATACTTTGGTGAAGCGGTAATTGTAACACAAGAAGTAGATGATATTATTCATTCGGTTATTGTTAAGGAAAGTATCATCAATAACTCCGATTGCAAAATATTACTTGACCAAAGAAAGTATATGAACAAGTTTGAGGATATCCAAAGAATGCTCGGTCTTACAGAAAAAGAAAAATCACAAATCCTTTCAATTAATCAAAATAATGACCCTAACCGATTGTACAAAGAGGTATGGATAGGCTTAGGCGGCACCCATTCGGCAGTCTATGCAACCGAAGTAAGTCCTGAAGAATATTTAGCCTATACAACAGAAGAGTCCGAGAAACACGAAGTAATGCAATTAGCTAAAAAACTCGATGGCAACTTAGAGTTGGCTATTCGACAAAAAGCGCAAGAGAGAAGAGAAGAACTTTATTAATATAACTCTAAATTTTAAACAAATGAAACAATTTATTATTAACACATTGGTCGTACTATCAATAAGTATCAGTGTGCCTGCAAACGCCCAGTGGGTAGTAAGCGACCCATTAAACTTAGCACAAAGTATTGTGAACACTGCACAAGAGATTGTGCAAACTTCTTCCACCGCTGCCAATATGCTTAAAAACTTCAAAGAAGTGGAAAAAGTGTATAAGCAGGGAAAGGAATATTATGACGCTTTAAAGGAAGTAAAAACGCTTGTGAAAGATGCACGAAAAGTCAGAGAAACCGTCTTAATGGTCGGGGATATTTCCGAAATCTATGTTACCAATTTTAAAAAGATGACCCAAGACCCCAATTTTAGCTCTGATGAGTTAGAAGCCATTGCCTTTGGCTACTCTCAACTATTGGAAGAGAGTTCAGGCTTGCTTAATGATTTAAAGAGCATCATCAATACGTCCTCACTCTCTATGAACGATAAAGAGCGAATGGATATTATTGACCAAGTGCATAAGGAAGTGAAAGAGTATCATAGCCTTATTCGTTACTACACGAAGAAAAACATATCGGTAAGTTACCTAAGAGCGAAAAAGAAAAACGATACCAAACGCGTATTAGACTTATATGGTACTGAATCAAGGTATTGGTAATCATTTTCTATTTATTCACAACATAATTCTATACCGATGATATTAGCCATTGATTTTACCAACCTACACGAAATGTTACGCAATCTCTATGATGAGATGATGCCTCTGGCAGCTCAGATGAGCTCCGTGGCTCGTGGGATTGCAGGATTAGGTGCCTTATTCTATATAGCGATGTGTGTTTGGCAATCTTTAGCACGAGCAGAACCTATTGATGTTTATCCGATGCTTCGTCCTTTTGCCATTGGGTTAGCCATTATGTTTTTTCCCACCATTGTACTTGGCACACTCAATGCTGTTTTAAGCCCTATTGTAACAGGAACACATAGTATTTTAGAAGGGCAAACTTTAAACTTGAATCAATTACAAGAGCAAAAAGACTTGTTAGAAAAAGAAGCGATGCTACGAAATCCGGAAACTTCGTATTTAGTTAACGATGATGAATTTGATAAAAAGTTAGAGGAATTAGGTTGGTCGCCCCAAGACTTAGCAACTACGGGAGCTATGTATGCTGAACGAACGATGTATAACTTTAGCCAAGACATTAAACGATGGTTTCGTGAGTTATTAGAAATTCTTTTCCAAGCCGCCGCTCTAGTGATTGATACCATACGGACATTTTTTTTAGTTGTCCTCTCCATACTCGGACCAATTGCCTTTGCTTTTTCGGTTTGGGACGGGTTTCAATCCACAATGAACCAGTGGTTTACTCGGTATATCAGTATTTACTTATGGCTACCTATTTCGGATTTGTTCAGTGCCTTACTTGCCAAAATGCAAACCCTAATACTTGCCAATGATATTGAGCAATTGTCCGACCCCAATTTTATCCCTGACACTTCCAATACAGTCTATATCATTTTTATGATTATCGGCATCGTAGGTTACTTTACGATTCCATCGGTAGCGGGTTGGGTTGTTCAGGCAGGAGGTATGGGTAACTTTGGTAGAAACATTAACCAAACTGCCCAAAAAGCTGGAAACATCGCTTCCGCAGGTACAGGTGCAGCAGCTGGATATGTAACAGGTAAACTTTTTAATAAAGGAGGAGGAGATAGTGAGAAGTAATCACGTTATCTCATTAAAAAATATAAACACAATAAAATTAAATTATGGAATTTAAAATTTTAAGAAACATTGAAATAGGGTTTAAACAAATCCGAATGTATGCCATCATTTTCTCCAGTCTGTGTCTTGTAGTTACGCTTTTCGCTATTGGTTATGCGTATTATTTCGCAGCCCAGCAACGAGAGAAAATCTATGTCCTAGACAATGGCAAATCCCTCATATTAGCCCTCTCACAAGATGCTGAGCAAAACCGTCCTGTGGAAGCTCGTGAGCATATCCGAAGGTTTCACGAGTTCTTTTTCAATATTGCCCCAGATAAGGCGGCTATTGAAAGTAATATAAAACGTGCCTTTTTCTTAGCGGATAAAACCGCCTTTAACTACTATAATGATTTAGCTGAAAAAGGCTACTACAATCGTATCATTTCGGGGAATATTCGGCAAAGAATACAAGTGGACAGCATCGTATGTGATTTTAATAAATATCCCTATCAAGTACAAACGTATGCTAAACAATACATTACCCGAGCAAGTAATATCACCGAACGAAAATTAGTAACCGCTTGCCAATTAGTTAATTCAGTTCGTTCAGATAACAATCCTCAAGGGTTTATTATGGAGCAATTTCGAGTTATAAGAACAGAAGATGTACAAACCATCGGACGCTAATTTAATCACCTTTAAAAATCAAATCGTATGGAAGAGAATAAAGCAACTCAGGAAGAGCCAGAGAAATTCAGTGTATTACTCACAGATGAAGAGCAACAGGCACAAAAAGAACAGAACGAACATCAAAGAGAAGAAAACCAAAAACAACTCAAAAAATGGCTCATTTTCGCTTTAATGGGGTTGATTTTCTTAGGCTGTATGTACCTATTATTCTTTATGGGAAATAACACTAACGACACACAGAAAATAGACGAAGAACTTATACCAGAACCTTCTGAAATTTCATTACCTGAAGATAAGGGACAAGCCTATGAACAAGCTTTATTGGAACAAAAGCGTAAGGAAAAACAAATGGCGATGCAGTCTTTGGGGTATTTTTCTGAAGAAGAACCCTTAACAGAAGAAGACAAAACAGCGATTGGTGCTTCAATGACTTCTTATCAAAACATCAATGAAACATTAGATGATTTTTATACAAACAATACTAATGATGAGGAAAAAGCCCAACTACAAAAAGAAATCGATCAGCTCAAAGAACAATTAGAAACTAGCCAATATCACGACCCTCTTGAAACTCAAATGAAACTTATGGAACGGTCATACCAGTTAGCAAATAAATACAATCTCCAATCAAGTGGACAGGCTATTTTTAATGAACCTCACAAAGTTACCTCCGATAGTATGCAAATAGCTAATGCCTACATAGGGAGTGATAAAGAAGCAACCATTACGCCTGTATATAGTTTTTCTAATAAGGTGGTAAGTCAACTTCCGAGAGCCTTGTCCGATGCAGAATTATTAAACAATTGGATACAACAGAACCAAAGAGATTTTCGTTCTATGGAAAGTCAAAAAGAAGATAAGCCGATGCTAAAAAACAGCATTAAAGCCTGTATTCATACCGAGCAACACATCGATAAAAACAATCGTATCCCCTTGCGTCTTTTAGAACCGATACGAGTAGCAGGAATGGTACTCCCAAAAGGTACGCTTTTAACGGCTATGGCGAAGATTGGCGAAGGGCGATTACTACTAGATATTAACTCTTTAGAATATCAAGGACGTGTGCTTGCTGTATCGGTAACTGCATACGATTTAGACGGACAACGAGGACTTTATATTCCTTACACGCCTGGTGCCAATGCTTTTCGTGAAATCGCCGCAGGATTAAGTCAATCTTCAGGAACAAATTACACTTTCAGTTCCTCTGCTAAAGAGCAAGTTTTATCCGAAATGGGTAAAGGCGTATTACAAGGCACGATCTCTTATATATCCAAAAAGATAGCCCACCCTAAAATCAAGGTAAAGGCAGGCTATCAACTCTTATTAGTATCAAAACCTTAATTAGTTCATTCACAAAAATTAGTATTTATGAAATCTTTACAAAAAATTTTAATCGCAACTTTCTTCCTAACAGTCGGAAGTGTCTATGCACAAACAGAAACATCAACCATTGAAACAGATAGTGTCTATTATGAAAATGGTATAACTCCAGAAACAGAAATAGCTGCACCTGTAACCCCGGGTAAAATAGAACCTTATTTTTTGGAAGTAACCTACGATAAAACAACACATTTGATATTTCCTTCGCGAATAGTTTATGTCGATTTAGGAAGTGAAAATATCATTGCCGACAAAGCTCAAAACTCTGAAAATGTACTGCGTGTAAAGGCAACTACGCCAGACTTCCGAACCACTACAAACTTATCCGTAATCACCCAAGACGGTCGATTTTACCATTTTGATATTTTTTATAATGAAAATCCTGCGGTAACGACTATGGATTTTAAGCGTATTATGAATGAATACAATATCGAAGATTTTAGCACAAAAACGGATATTTTGTTTACTGATATAGGACGACAATCACCTGCGGTGGCACAGCTCATTATGGAGTCGGTTTACCAACAGAAACGAAATTTCATCAAGCATATCGGTTCTAAAAATGCGGGTATTCAATTTTTACTACGAGGAATCTATGTTTATCAAGGGAAATTATACTTTGATATTCGTATGAAAAACCGAAGTAGTCTGCCTTATCAAGTGGATTTTATTTCTTTTAAAATCGTCGATAAATCCACAGGGAAAAAAGAAGTTGCCCAAGAAATTTCTATCCAGCCTTTACGTACTTATCAAGAGTTACAACGAGTAGAGGCAAGAAGTAAAACCAATGCTGTATATATGTTAGAACAATTGACCTTAGACGATGACAAATTACTCAAAGTAGAAATTTTTGAGAAAAATGGCAGTCGCTACCAATCTTTTACCATAGGTAATGAAGGCTTAATTTACGCAAAAGAAATACAACAGTTCAACTTAAAATTATAAAACTATGAAAAGATTGTTGCTTGTGATGTGTGGTTTACTTGGAGGGATAAACTTGCTAAACGCTCAACGTTTATTTCCCGGACAAGAAGGTTTGGAGGTAAGTGTAAGTTTGCTTCCAGCCTCCTTAAAGCTCGATACTAACGCCTATGATATTCGGTTGGGATATGTTCGCTATACTCGTGAGGGGGCTTATTGGCAGTTCGCAATGGCTTATACTCGTAATTTTTATACCTATCGAGAACAGAATTTGCCCATAGAAACCTATACTGCTGAAAGTGGCTATTTGCTAAATCTTATTGGAAATAGTAGCCGAAATGTATCCCTAAATGTTGGATTGAGTGGTGTAGTAGGCTATGAGCTCATCAATAAAGGAAATCATACGCTATCCGATGGTGCGGTCATCAACAATAAAGATGCTGTGGTTTACGGAGGATTAGCGAGGTTACGATTAGAGCGTTATCTGGTAGGAAATGTGCTTGTCTTTTTACAAGGACAAACACAAATGTTATGGGGAACGCAACGAGAACAATTGCGTCCGCATATTGGTTTGGGATTTAGAATTACTTTATAAAACTTTTAAAAATCAAAGAAATGAAATATTTTGTAAAAATTAGTATTGCCATAATTATCTTGTTGGGGCTTATAGCTTGTGAAGACAGGATGAATATACAAACTGACTTTCCTTTTGAAGTTAAAACGCTGCCTGTACCCAATGCAATTCAGCAAGGAAAGACCGTGGAAATTCGTTGTCAAATCGTATCGGAACAGAAGTACAAAGAGGAGGTTTATACTATTCGATACTTTCAATTGGAAGGTAATGGAGCGTTACAATTTGCTGACCAAGAGCCTTTTTTACCGAATGATACTTACCTAATCCCTAACCGAACTTTTAGATTGTATTATACCTCTCAATCTAACAATACGCAAAGCTTTGAGCTTTGGATTGCCGATAGCCAAGGCAAAGAACAAAAACTAAGTTTTGAATTTAATGCTAAGAAAGAATAAGGAAATTTTACTAAATCAACTAATAATTTT
>JAUNTR010000076.1 GCA_030538575.1 Cruoricaptor ignavus
TCATTCCTTCGGAATTTCAAAATGCAACATTGAATTTTTGAACCATTCTAACATTCAAATGTTGGGCTGAAATATCGTTCATTCCTTCGGAATTTCCGAATGAAACGTTGAACCTTGAACCATTCCTAACATTAAAATGTTAGGCTGATATATCGTCCATTCCTTCGGAATTTCCGAATGAAACGTTGAACCTTGAACCATTCCTAACATTAAAATGTTAGGCTGATATATCGTCCATTCCTTCGGAATTTCCGAACGCAACATTGAATTTTTAAACTTTAAACTTGGAACGATAAAAAAGGTAATTACCTAATTATCTCATTACCTTATCATCTCATTCCTAATTCTTCAACCCTTTTTCTTTAAGGTATTGGATTAAGATTTTCGGGCGGTCGGTTTGTATAATGTTCACATTATTTTTCAGATACCAATCGTAAACTTTTGGGCTTTCCAATGCCAAATCATCGTAATATCCGGGATTGTATCTTGGCAAAAGTGAAGTCATCCAAACTCTGTAGCCTTTTGCTCGAAGTTTTGAAAAGTCTTTCAAATTATTTTCATTCCGAAAACTAAAGCCAAATCCAAAAACTTGGTAATGTTTCTCGTAATCGGAAATGGTGGATTCGCCATCGCTTTTATCCAAATTGATATTAGGCATAAAAACAATATCGTTTTTCCAACGCCCATATTTCTCATCAAATCTGGCATAAACATCGGAACTTTTAAACAAAACCTGATGCTGCATTCCATACTTTTTCAATAAAGGCACAACCTCATCCAAATGTCGTAAACTCTTGTCCAAATATAAATAAACTTTCCCTTTGGCGAGTTTCAAAACATCTTCCAAACTCGGAATTTTCATTTGCGTTACTTGTCCCGAACCATCTCTAAGGTACAACTGCTGGAGTTCTTCCCAAGTAAAATCTTCGGTTTTACCTTTTCCGTTGGTAGTTCGATTTACGGTTTTATCGTGCATTAGAAAAAAAATACCATCTTTGGAACGTGCCAAATCTATCTCTACCATATCCACACCCATTTCCATTGCCAACTTTATTGCCCATGCCGAATTTTCTGGTGCATTTCGCCAATCGCCACGATGTGCTACTACCATTACTTTATCATTAGAAACCTCCAACAAAGATGGTATTTGAGCATATAAAAATGATGATACGAATATTAAAAATAAAGAAATTTTCATGATAAAAATTGAGAATGTGAGAATGTGATGATGCGAGAATGAGACAATGAGACAATGAGATGATTTGTGGATTCCAGCCTTGTCAAAATTCCCAACATTAAAATATTGGGGTTATACATCGTTCAATTCCAACATTAAAATGTTAGCTTAAACATCGTTCATTCCCAATATTAAAATGTTGGGCTAAAACATCGTTCATTCCTTCGGAATTTCCAAACGTAACCTTGAATTTTTGAAATCCCAACATTAAAATATTGTGTTGAAACATCGTTCATATCCAACATTAAAATGTTGGGCTAAAACATCGTTCATTCCTTCGGAATTTCCATACGAAACTTTGAATTTTTGAACCTTGAACTTTGAATTACAACAAAGGCAATTCTCAAATTACCTCATTCTCAAATCATCTAATTATCCATCTTCAACCCTTTTTCTTTAAGGTATTGGATTAAGATTTTCGGGCGGTCGGTTTGTATTATGTTTACATTATTTTTCAAATACCAATCGTAAACTTTTGGGCTTTCCAATGCCAAATCATCATAATATCCGGGATTCAGTCTTTTCCAAAGGGAATTCATCCACACTTTTGTGCCTTTTTTGCGAAGTCTGGAAAAACTAATGATATTTTTTTCATCTTTGAATACAAACTCAAATCCGTAGACTTTATAATTTTTCTGATATTCTTTCACCACATCTTCAGAATCTACTTTATCCAAATTTACTATCGGCATATAATGAATATCATTTTTCAGGTGTCCATATTTTGCATTGAACTCGGGATAGCGTTGCGAACCTTTAAAAAGCACTTCATCCAACATATCGTATTTTTTCAGGAGCGGATATACTTCTTCGATATAATTGAACCCTTTATCGAGGTTGATGTAAATTTTTCCTTTCGTAAGTTTCAGAATATCTTCCAAACTCGGGATTTTCATTTGCGTTACTTGTCCCGAACCATCTCTAAGGTACAACTGCTGCAGTTCTTCCCAAGTAAAATCTTCGGTTTTTCCTTTTCCGTTGGTAGTTCGATTTACGGTTTTATCGTGCATTAGGAAGATAACGCCATCTTTGGAACGTGCCAAATCTATCTCCACCATATCTACTCCCATTTCCATTGCCAACTTTATTGCCCATACCGAATTTTCGGGAGCATTTCGCCAATCGCCACGATGAGCTACTACCATTACTTTATCATCTGGAAACTGTGTAAGCGGTCGAATTTGTGCAAAAGAAAACGTTGCTACAAACCACAACAATATTGCTATTCTGATACTGAATTTTTGTTTCATTTTTTTTGATTTAAAGTTTTTTTCTAAGATTAAAGTTCTATGTTTGAAACTAATAAAATATTAATTTCAAAACGTTTAAAAATTAAACTGATTTTTTATAAAATTTCAAAAAATATTGAAGATTGATTTTTATTACTACCTCATATTACTTCCAGAGCGTTGCGGGTTTTTCAGTTGCATTGCCCAAGGCGAATTTTTAGCATAACTGGTTGCATTCGTTTTCATGGCAGTAATGGTACTGGTATTTCCGCTTTGCGAGAGTACATACACAATTCCGTTGTCATCAATATTTACTGATGTGTTGATTTTCGTCCCCAATTGTATGTTCTTCCAAGCTGTTTTCCCATTTCTATCCACGATATAGAAATAGCCTTTATCATCCCCGAAATAAATCTGCCCTCTATCATCTATCGCTGGAACACCGTGCAACAAACCTGTTGTTTCGTATTCCCATTTCACAGTTCCATCGGTATTGTAAGCTACCAATTTCTTATCTCTTCCTCCCAAATATAGGGTTCCATCTTCCGCAATTGCTGGTCCTCCGTCTTCCAATCTTCCATCGAAACGGGAATCGTTTCTCCATTGTTCTGCTCCGGAATCTAAATTATAAGCGACCAAAACGCCAACTTGAGTTCCTGCGGTTTTGGCAGATACATAAATCGTATTTCTGGTTTCATCTATTGCCGGAATACCATTTCGGATATAATCCGCAACAAAGGAACGCCATACTTCTTGCCCTTCGGGAGAAATTTTGTAGAGGTAATCATCATTGGAAGCAATGTATATAAATCCTTTACTATCAATAACTGGTGTTGAACGAATGGTGGTAGTCCCTGCATTAAAAGTCCATTTTGTAGAGCCATTTTCAGGATTCAGGGCGTACACCAAACCTTGTTCCGAACCGATGTAAATAGTTCCATCTTTGGCATATACAGGCGATGTATAGTATATTCTGTGTGGAAGCGTTACATTCCATTTCACATTTCCGTTGGCTTCTACTGCCAAAATTTCTCCTGTAATACTTGCATAGTAAGCCACACCCGATTCCGTAACGGTAGGTGTAGAACGCACGGCATCTCTCATAAGATGTCCCCAAACAATGCTTCCGTTTCTTACCGCAAGAGCGTTGTTCCCCCGTTCAGGATTAGATTGGCGACCCATGGTTCCGATATGAATAAGACCATTGGTGGAAATCGACATAGAATTGAGTTCAGCAAAATAAGGCAATTCGGTTTGCCAAAGAATTTGCGGTTCTTTATCAACGTTGGTAATTACGGTAATTCGTTCCTTGAAAACATTCTCACTTTTATTACCCAAATTATCTACCACATATAGCGACAGTTCGTAGTTTCCTTCTTCGGAATAACTGTATGCAGGATATTTTTTATCCGATGTATCACCGTTTCCAAAATCCCAATGCCATTCTGCAATGTTTCCTTTTATGGAAACCGAATTTTGTAAAACCTGCACAGTATCTCCTATTGCTGTTCTGCTGTTGATGACTTCAAAACTTGCAATCGGCAATTCCGGAAAGTGCCCTTCGTCCATCCTATTGCAACTTTGCCAAATGAGCAAAATCGTGGCAAAAACAGAACATTTTATAAAGATTGATTTAGAAAATTTCATTTTTATATTATATTTAAATTATCATTAAAACTGAATTGTAGTTCCTACAAAATACGCTCTACCAAAATTTCTCTTTACCATAAGTGCATATTGGTTTTCTGCTCCTGGTACATTGAAGTTGGTTCTTGGGCCGCTGTTGGTAAGGTTCTGTGCGAGTAGCGATAAACCTACAGATTTGTTCAACTGATACTGAAATCTAAAATCCACAATTTCTCTTCCGAGCATAGTTCGGTTTCTTTCAGGCAAAGATGTATTGAGGAAATGAATAAAAGGTCCTGTATAATGGTACGCCAACCTTGCTTTTATTTTCTTTCTTTCGAAATAAAGACTGGCATTGTACACTTCGTTCGATTGCTCCAAAAGCCCGTCCAATTGCGTATAAGGTTGCAAAACATTTCTTCCGTTGGCATCCAATTCTCCGCTGGTATTGGGAACTAAAACTTTAGGCTTTATCATAATTAAAGCATTGAAGGATGCTCCAAACCCCCTCCAAATTCCTGGTAAGAATGTGAAATCTTTTACAATATTGAATTCAATCCCGTTGAGTATCACATTGTTTTCGAGATTATTATACTGAGAAATGAGTGCAGGAAGCGTTTGCCCTTCAAAAATCATATCCTTGCGTTCCGTAACTTGAAAAAATTCTCCCCTTACGATTTTATGAAAAAGTCCTATGGAAATAATTTCGCGGTTTTTTCCCATATAATATTCCAAAGACACATCGAAGTTATCGGAAATTCGGGGTTTCAAATCGGGGTTTCCACGGCTACCTCTCAATTCACTTAGTCCGTCGGATTCTACCATATAAATACTTTCTCCTCTTGGTGCAAATGCTCTAAAATAAGGTCTTCCCATACTTCTGGAGAACGCTCCTCTCATTTTAAATTTCTCGCTGATGTCGTAGTGCATATTTGCGGATGGTAGTACATACGTGTACTCTCCATTGTTGGATGAATCTTCCCAACGGTTCGGGTCGTTATCTATCCTTTGGCGACCGTAACCGTTGAAGGAGGTATGCTCTAACCTTACGCCGGCATTGATGTAGAAATGATGGCTCTTGTAAGTTCCCATCGCATAAGCAGCATAATTTCTTTCGATTACGCCATAATCCAACTGATTGTTTTGCTGTGTTCTATCGTTCTCGGAAAATAAATTGGTATCTTCACGCAACGGTTTCAGGTGGTTCATGAGTTTGTATTTGCTGAGGGAAATCAGCGTATTATCGGGACCAGTACCAATAATTGGCATATTGTAAGGTTTCCCTAAATAATCGGTTGCCGAGAATCGGGACAATGGTGTAAACATTCGGTTGTCTTCATCATAATCCCGCTCCAAGTATCTGTGTTTCAGTCCAAACTGATAACCCCAGCCTTTTTTATTGATGTTGTTCTGAAAATCTAATTGGTTTTCAAAAACATTTTCATTGAGTTTTCTTGCAGATTCAAATTGTGCTCCGCCACGCATAACGTAGATGGACATATCGCTATGAAGTTCCTGATCGAGCGGAAGATAAAACGCATTTCTATTTTTAATGTTTATATAATAAGGCAGTTTGTATGCGGAATTATTAGAAAGTTGCGTGGTTGTAAATCGGAAAAAGTTCTCTACGTTATGAAACATTGCTCCCGAATAACTGGACTGGAAATTGAGCGATGAGTTTTGTCCTGTTTTATGTGTAAACTGCAATTGGTTTCCCCATATCTGACGATTAAAATCGAACGCTCCCAACTCCAAACGATGCTCATAGTTCATAAATCCCGAAGTTGGCGTTGCATATTTGGCACTGGCAACTACGGGTGCCAACAATCGGTTTCCGTACCTCGTTTCATCATCCGTACCTTGGTTGAAAAAAGATAAAAACTTGAGTGCAGAATTTTTATTGAATTTATAATCCAAAACTCCAGTTATCCCAATTCTGGTTCGGTTGTTCAGGTACGTATATCTATCTATTGCCTCGGGCATCGCATAAACTTCCGATGAATTAAAGTCGTAAAAATTTCCTCCTGTTGCTCTCAGTTGTCTTCCGTCTGCAGTAAATTGAGGTACCAACTCTGCATTATTCTGTTTATCGAAATAAATAATTCGCCCTGTGTTCTGCAAATGATCGGTGTAAGAAAATCTTTTGTAATAGTCTGCAGCAATCAGAACGCCAAGTTTATCATTATTTTTCGGTCTCCAAGAATACACTAAGTCTGCTTTTGTGGAAGGCATAGCACCTTCGGGACCGTTGAAGTTATCATAACCTCCAGTTCTTACGAATGCTTTTATGTGTTTTCTTCTTTTATAATCGAAGGCAGAACGTGGTACCAAATTGATATGAGCACCAACTCCTCCTCCATCTAGATTTGCCGTGAACGATTTTACCGCTTGCATTTCTTTGGAAAGTGAAGATGGCAATACATCCAAGAAAATACGACGTTTATCTCTATCGGGTGATGCTATTACGCTACCATTTACAGTAAAAAGATTATAATCGGGGTTTAGCCCTCGAACGGAAACAAATCTTGTTTCGCCTTGGTCGTCTTGCTGAGAAATACCAGGAATACGCTTCAGAACATCGCCAACGTTATCATCGGGCAAACTTCCAACTTCATCGGCAGAGATGGCATCTACAATATTCACGTTTTCACGCTTGGTTTCTATCGCTCTTTTGTTGGACATTCTTTGTCCTGTTATCGTAATTTCTTCTATGGATTTCAACCGTGATTTCTCTCCTAACATTACATCCAAAAAGTAGGTTTCGCCCTCCAAAAGTGTAAATTTATTTGCAGTAAAGGTTTTATTCCCGTTTTTTGCGGTAAGGATGTAATCTCCGCTCGGGATGTCTTCCAACTTATATCTTCCGTCTTTATCGGAAATGGTAGCGTAGTTTTTCTTGGTTTTTTGCTCTTGTGCTACCACTTCTACATCGGGGAAGCTGGCATCTTTTTCATTTTTTATTTTGCCTTGTATGCTTCCCGTAGTTTGTTGTGCCAGTACGAAAACCGATGTACAAACCATGGATGCCAAACCAAAACTTTTGGATATTAGATTCATATTTTCACTTTTATCTTTACTATTCTTATTGTTGGTAATTTTTAATCAATCTTATTTTCTTGTTTTGCGATAATTTAACGCAATGGTAAACAAAGAGTTTTTTACTATCTTTACTTTTTCAAGCTAAACAATAGCACTTCGTTTTTCTAGAAAATACAATGGTTTTGTTATTGCATTTCTTCGATAGGCTTCAGCAACTTTGTTTATCAATGAGGTAGAATGATGATACATTAATTTAAATTTTCAAATCAAAAAAAACATATCATCATTATTTTATTTCAGAAAAAAAAGTGACTAAAAAAAACACTTCTGCTTTTAAATATTAATCTTATTTTTTAATGATTTTTTGTACTACTTTCTCTCCATTTGTAATTCCTGTTACGAAGTAAATGCCTTTAGCCAAAGAAGAAACATCTAATACAGACCCTTCGTTTGCCGATGCTGTTTTCACCACTTGCCCATTTGTATTGATGATTTGGATATCGGATTTTTTCACGAAAAATAATTCATCTTGCACCAAAGTATTTTTCACTAAACTTCTTTTCGCTAACGCAACATCTTGGGTAGAAAGCTCTGATTTTTTCACTAAAGAAACATCATCTAACTGAGATGTCCCACTATGATATGCACGGAACGCTACTGCCAATGTTTCAGCATCTGTGGCAGATGTAAACTCTACAGTATGCTCCGTCCAATTTTCTGCCAACGGCAACCATTTGTTATTATTTCTTAGCGGATCATTCGGAGATGTTAAAGGGTAGGTTGGCGTTCCGTCTGCTTTATACATAATACTCCAAATTCTAAAAATGTAGGAGTAATTGCTTAGCGATTCATCTCTTGAAGATGAAGATTTGTACCAAAACTTCAATACATATTCTGTATTTTTTTCAATTGCCACTGTTTGGTAAAAACCTGCAGTAGAGCCTCCTTCTGGGATTACGTATTGTACGCTTTGGCTACCTTCGTGTGCATTGCCACTTACAATAGTTGGTGGAATTGTGTAAGATGCAATAGGCCCTGCTTGCCAAGGTTCTAAAGTTGCTTTCTCAAAACCATGATTTTGCAACCTATTTTGTGCTGATAATAAAAAGGAAGCGGCTACTCCCAATACGGTAAAAAATTTTCTCATAAAAAAACATTTTTAAATTATTATTTCTTTTAACCATATATTCAAGATAATTGGGTTTTATACTTTTAACGGAATGTTAATTAATTATTAACTGGTTGATTGTTATCAATATTTTTTTATTTTTACTGCGGTAAAAAAATTGATTTGAATTCTAATAAGTTTAATATATTTTCTATCGGCATAAAAAATGGTTCGGAAAAACATCTGGAAGATTTTTATTATGCTACCAACAAAATTTTGTACAAAATTTGCCATCAGATGAATATAACTACCGAAGATGCAGAGGAAATTGTGCAGGATACTTACGTCGCAATCTGGCAACAACGCCATACTTTGGACGAAAACAACAATATTATTGGACTGCTGAAAACCATTGGCAAAAGAAAAATAATAAATGCTATTGAAAAAAAATACCGTACCATAAGCATCTTCGAGAATTTAACTGAAAAAAACTTTGCAGAACAAAACAAAGAAGTAAATGCAGATTCCTTAAAAAATATAATAAACGAACTACCGCAAAAACAACAAGAAATTGTAAACCTGCATTATTTGGACGGAATTTCTACCAACAATATTGCACAAATGAAACAAATATCGGTAAGAACGGTAGAAAACCACCTTTTTAATGCAAAAAAAAGACTAAAAAAAATCT
>JAUNTR010000077.1 GCA_030538575.1 Cruoricaptor ignavus
TTTCTACTTTGTTCACGTTTTGTCCACCTGCACCGCTACTTCGGGAGGTTTTATAAGACAATTCGGAACTGAAATTTTTCATTCGATTAATGGTTTTTCACAATCAAATCCAAAAGATTTTCCCTATCTACTTTTCCGTTCGGCGTTCTTGGGATTTGCTTTGTAAAGATAATGTTTTTTGGTTTATGAAACGTTTTTTCAAAATTTATATTTCTGATTTTTGTCAAGATTTCATCACTCTCATTTCCTTCGATAATTAAAACTAATTTCTGTCCCAAAGTTTCATCTTTCAGTCCTAAAAATACAACTTCGTTCGAGATGTATTTTTTTATTAAATTCTCCAACTCTTCGGGGAAAATCTTTGCACCTGCGGAATTGATGATATTATCCGTTCTTCCCAAAAACCGAAATTGTTTGTCGCCTGATAATTCTACTAAATCATTCGTTTGTAAAACTTCCAAATTTAGTTTTGGAGCGAAGATTTTTAAGCAACCTCTTTCGTCCGTCGAGATTTCCACACCATCTAAAACTGTGAAAAAATCTTGTGTTTTGGGATAAATTTCTTTTAATGCAACGTGCGAAAGCGTTTCCGACATTCCATAGGTTTCATAGATTTTGGAATTCGGATTTTGTATGTTAGCTTTTATTTTAGATTTCAAACTCTCCGAAACCGCTGCTCCACCAATAATTAAGTTTTTGATGAGGTGTATTTTCTCCAAAGAATTTTCGACTTGCAAAGGCGTCATTGCACAGAAATCAATTTTTTCGTTCAGTCCTTGCAAAGGTGCGGTAGATGGCTCTTTTGTGATAAGTTGCATTTTTTGTTCCATTGCTCGGATAACCATCATTTTTCCCGATATGTATTCTATTGGCAGACAGATGAGGGCTTTGTCTTCTTTTTTTAATTGAAGAAAATCGCAAGTCATCTTTGCTGAATTACGCATTTTTTCCTTTTCTATTTCGAAGATTTTTGGCGTTCCCGTAGAACCAGAAGTTTGTACTGAAGCCGTTTTTGTAGGTTCTAACCAATTTTTTATAAAAGAAATAATGTTTCTGTCAAAATCAGTTTTAGGATTTAATTCGTTGATATTAAAAAGGTTAAAGTTTATTTTCATAAAACGGTTTATAATTAAAGGATAAAATTAAGAAAAAAAACTTAAAAATATTTTGCAGGAAAAGAAAAAAGTTATAAATTTGCACCACTTAAAAAGGACAGACCCATGGTGTAATTGGTAACACACCTGATTTTGGTTCAGTCATTCGGGGTTCGAGTCCCTGTGGGTCTACTTAAATAGTTATAACGCTCTGATTTTCAGGGCGTTTTTTTATTATTAGTCAGCAGGTTGTTTTTTTTACATTTTATTTGTGTGATAATAAAAAATCAAATCTTTTTCTTGGTTTGTTATTCAACTTTTATATCTAAATTAAAAAGCAATATCCTTTTTTACCGACAAAAAAATACTGTTCTCCTCATTTTTTTTACTCATTTATTAAAACCTATTACTTTTGTTCAATAATTCAAAATTAACAAGCTATGGCAAATTTAGTATTTAATCCTATTTGGAAAATTAGTTTATTGTCATCTATTATTTTTCTTTCAGCTTGCTCCAGAGACGAAAGTGTAATCTCAGATGATGACAGCAATACATCTATTAGTACAACAGGCATTACAATAACCGACACCAATACCGTTGCAACAGCAGAGGGAAATACAGATACAGCAGAAAATGCAGATGATCTTTTGGCTAACTCAACATTCGAGTACAATGTTAGTATTGCTTTCTCTGGATCCAGTGCTGTGATTACGAATCCTTATACAGATGCAGGAGTAAGCGTTACACAATCCAATGGAGATGTTGTTGTAAACTCAACCATTTCAGGAGTTTCCTACACTATTTCTGGAACTACAACCAATGGCTCATTAAAAATATATAGCGATAAAAAATTCAAGCTCGTTCTAAACAATGCAAATATTACCAATAACGATGGACCAGCTATCAATATTCAATCGGGCAAACGTGTTTTTGTGGTTCTTAATGATGGTTCTACCAACTCTCTCGCAGATAGTAGTTCCTACACAATTGCAGATGGAGAAGATGCTAAGGGAACTTTTTTTAGTGAAGGACAATTAATTTTCAGTGGAACAGGAACCCTAAACGTGAAAGGCAATTACAAACACGGCATAGTAAGCGATGACTATATTAGGATAATAGATGGAACTATAAATGTAACAGGTGCTGCAACAGACGGAATCCATACGAATGATGCCTTTATTGCAGATGGTGGTACATTAAATATTACAGCTTCAAGCGATGGTATAGAATGTGAGGAAGGCTATATTGTGATTAATGATGGAAGTTTCACCCTAAAAACAGGGGACGACGGTATTGCAGCATCTTATGATACTGATAGTACGATAGACCCTTACGTTACAATTAATGGAGGCACATTCAACATTACTTCTACAGGAGGTGAAGGTATTGAAAGCAAAAGTACTCTCACAATAAACAACGGAACAATCACAATTAATGCCTACGACGATGCCATAAATGCTGGCACTGCAATCTACATCAATGGTGGGATTACCTATGCTGCAAGTAGCACAAACGATGGTATAGATTCCAATGGTACTCTTACGGTAACTGGTGGTTATACTATTGCAGCAGGAGCATCTGCACCAGAAACAGGATTCGATAATGATAATAACACATTCAAAATCACAGGAGGTACAATTATCGGAATCGGAGGAAGCACCAGTACGCCAACAGCTAATGTTTCCACCCAACGTTCAGTAATACTCGGAAGTGGCTCTGCAAACCAACTAATACACATACAATCTGCGGATAAAACAGAAGCCCTTACTTTCCTTATTCCCAAAGGATACAGCACAATGCTTTATTCCAGTGCAAAGTTGCAAGCTAATACCAGCTACACTATTTACACAGGAGGCAGTGTTACAAATGGGACTAACATAAATGGCTTATATACATCTGGAACGTACTCTGGCGGAAGCCAATCTTCAACTTTCAACATCGGAACATCTATGGTAACGAGAGTTGGAGGTAGATAGCAACGATTATCACACTTTCTCACACTAATGTCCAATAAAATACTTTTTCAAATTATATATTTTATTGGATATTTTTAAGTATTGAACAAATGTTTTAACAATTAAAAAAATCCGCCTCAAAATGAAGCGGATTTATTGCTTTATTATAATTAATTATTATAAAGAAGCAGAGTGTACCAATAGGTCAGTCAATTTGTTGGAGTAGCCCATTTCGTTGTCGTACCAAGAAACCAATTTCACGAAGTTTTCAGAAAGTTGGATTCCCGCATCTTTATCGAAGATAGATGTTCTCTTATCTCCCACGAAATCTTGAGAAACTACCAATTCTTCAGTATAACCAAGAATACCTTTTAGTTCTCCTTCGGAAGCTGTTTTTATAGCTGCACAGATTTCTTCGTAAGAAGCAGCTTTTTCCAATCTTACCGTAAGGTCAACTACGGAAACGTCAGCAGTTGGTACACGGAAAGACATTCCTGTCAGTTTACCGTTTAGCGAAGGGATTACTTTTCCTACCGCTTTTGCAGCACCTGTAGAAGATGGGATGATATTGTTGAGTGCAGAACGTCCGCCTCTCCAATCTTTCAAAGATGGTCCATCTACTGTTTTTTGGGTAGCTGTAGTAGCGTGTACAGTAGTCATAAGACCTTCCAAAATACCAAAGTTATCGTGAACTACTTTTGCAAGCGGAGCAAGGCAGTTTGTAGTACAAGAAGCGTTGGAGAAGATTTTCACATCATCGGTTAGTTCTTTATGGTTTACACCCATTACAAACATTGGTGTATCATCTTTTGATGGAGCGGAAAGAACCACTTTTTTAGCACCTGCGTTGATGTGGGCTTGTGCTGTTTCTTTGGTTAAGAAAAGACCTGTGGATTCCACGATGTATTCTGCACCGATTTCGTTCCACTTCAAGTTGTTAGGGTCTCTTTCAGCAGTTACACGGATGGTTTTACCGTTTACCACAAGGTTGTTACCTTCTACGGAAACCTCTCCGTTGAATTTACCGTGTACAGAATCATATTTCAGCATATAAGCCATATATTCCGCATCGATAAGGTCGTTAATTCCTACAACTTCAATGTTAGCTCTTTCAGACATCGCTCTGAATACAAGACGTCCGATTCTACCAAATCCGTTAATTCCTACTTTGATTGTTGACATAATAATAATTTTATATTAGTTGATTAAATTTTATTTTCCTTGATTTTAATTAAAGTGCTAAAACTTCCGAAATCAATACCAAATCTTGGTTGATTTCATTTTGTTTCTTTATAGCATCATCTATTGGTGTGTAAACCAGTTGATTAGAGCGTATTCCTGCCATTACGTTAGATAATCCTTTCATCAACCCAACTACCGCACCATAACCTAATTTAGATGCTAAAACTCTATCTGCACAACTTGGCGAACCACCTCTTTGGATGTGTCCCAAAATGGTAATTCTAATATCATAATCTGGGAATTGCTCTTGGGTACTTTTCGCAAGGTCGTAAACGTTGCCTAATTTTTCTCCTTCTGCAACTACAACTATGCTGGAATTTTTTCCTCTCTTTTGTGCTTTTTTAAAGTTATCGAAAAGTTCTTCCATTTCATCATTTTGCTCTGGGATTAGGATATCCATTGCACCTGTTGCAATCCCTGAATTTAGAGCGATGAAACCAGCGTCTCTTCCCATTACTTCTACAAAAAATACACGATTGTGAGAAGTTGCTGTATCTCGAATTTTATCGATGGCTTCCATTGCGGTATTCAGTGCGGTATCGAAACCAATCGTATTATCTGTCCCGAAAATATCGTTGTCTATCGTTCCTGGTACGCCAATCACCTTTATATTATGTTCGCTACTAAATATTTGTGCACCTGTAAAAGTCCCATCTCCACCGATGCAAACCAGTGCATCTATACCTTGTGCAACACAATTGTCGTACGCTTTTTTTCTGCCCTCTACGGTTCTAAATTCATCAGAACGAGCGGATTTCAAAATCGTTCCACCAAGATTAATGATATTGCTTACAGAACGTGGTCCCATTTTGGTGAAGTGCCCTTCTATTAGACCATTATAACCTTCCCTTATTCCTACCACTTCAATCTTATGATATATAGCGGTTCTTACTACTGCGCGTATCGCAGCATTCATTCCAGGGGCGTCTCCTCCGGATGTTAAAACTCCAATTTTCTTTACTGCTGAGTTGTTCATACAATGCGTTTCTAAGTGAGTAGCAAAATTACGAAATAAAAAATTATCTTAATTAATGATTTATAACATATCAATTTAAAAAAAAGTAGTAATTTTGCAAGATACACAAAAGTGTAAACTAAAAACATAAATTTTGGACTGCATTAGTTTTATAGTTCCCGTTTATAACGAAGAAGATACCATTGGTATTTTCCACAAAGAGATTTGTCATTTTTTTGAAACAAAGATTGACAGCAATAAATACACTTTTGAACTTGTTTTTGTAAATGATGGAAGCATAGATAAAACACCGCTTATTTTAAACGAACTTTTTAAAAATAACAAAAACATTACCGTAGTCAATTTTTCAAGAAATTTCGGGAAAGAAAACGCTTTGTTCGCAGGGCTAGAACACGTATCTAATCCCAAAAATAGGGGGGGTATTATTATTCCCATAGATGTTGATTTACAAGACCCTTTGCATGTTATAGCAACAATGTTGCAAAAGTACGAAGAAGGCTATGATGTTGTACTCGCCCAAAGAGTCCAAAGAGACAAGGATAGTTTTTTGAAAAAATTCACAGCAGAACAGTTTTATAAAGTTTACAACAGTATTTCTAAAACAAAATTAGAACCGAATGTTGGCGATTTTCGTTTGATGACAAAAAAAGTAGTAAACGAAATTCTAAAACTCCCAGAGAACCAACTTTTTATGAAAGGTGTTTTCAATTGGGTTGGCTTCAGAACTGCTATTGTGCAGTATAATAGGGAGGAACGAATAGCTGGAAAAACCAAATTCAACGGATATAAACTTTGGAATTTAGCCCTCGAAGGCATTACTTCTTTCTCCACGATTCCCATTCGCATTTGGCTTTACATCGGTTCATTTATCGCATTTTTATCTTTTATTTTAGGTATAAAAGTTCTTATAGAGAAATTCTTTTTTGGAATTGAGGAAAATGGTTACGCTTCCCTCATTGTATCGGTGTTTTTTATCGGTGGCGTGCAACTGATAGGCATCGGTATATTGGGCGAATATATCGGTAGGATATATATGGAAGTGAAAAGAAGACCCAAATACATTGTTGAAAATTTACTGAAAAATGAAGAAAAATAGTTTTTATATATTATTAATAATCAATTTATTAATAATTTTACCGCTCATTTATCTTAGTTTTTACAATTATCCTTCGGCAGACGATTTTAGTTATGCCGCAGATGCGGGTAAAGGATTTATGGAACGGCAAATCTCACGCTATAACACTTGGACATCTCGGTATATGGCGACTGCTTTGCTTACAACCAGCCCACTAAACTTCGGTTCGGATGGATTTTTCGGGATATACACACTGGTCTTTATTCTACTTTTCTATATTGCTAACGGCAGAATATTGGCGGATATTGGGATTAGTGATAAAAACACAAAACTAATTCTGAACCTAAGTTTTATTTCCGTATATACACTTTTGCAAACCTCTCTTGTGGAAAATTATTTTTGGTTGGCAGGCAGTGCAACTTATTTTTTACCCTCGATTTTTTTCGTGATTTACATTTCTTGTCTTATCAGGATTTATAATGAAAATTTAATTTTACAAAATTCAGCTTTGGCTTTGCTATCGCTGTTTATCATCGGTGGAAGTAGCGAAATATTGGTCGGTTTTTCAGGGATTTTAACAGGGATTTTCGGTATTCATTATTTTATTAAAAGTAAGAAAATTAATATCGCTTATGCAGTTTTTATTTTGTTTATTTCTTTATTGGTTTTATTTGTAGCACTCAGCCCAGGCAATGCCGCTCGTGGAGCGATAAAAAAAGAAAATTTATCTTTTTTAGAAGTCTTTATGATGAGTTTTAATAAATTGATAATCATTAATCTAAGATATTTAATATTCGGATTTTTATTTTTTGTTTTGGTTTTCAAAGCCTTAAATTTCAACTTGAAAATAGATAAATTTGTCCGAAATCCTCTTTTGCTTTTTCTGTTCTATAATTTTTTACTTTTTATAGGTTCATTTATCACGATATACAAACTTACCTATTATTATCCACCGAGGGTTGAGAATTTGCTTGTCTTCGTTTCCTTGATTTTTATTTTTATTTTAGCGTATATTTTTCACGAGAGATTTTCATTGAAAATTAAAAATCAATATTACAGAATCGTTGCAATTGTGGTTATTTTGGTTTATTTAATGATTCCAAAAAATTCTTATCAAAAAGAAAGTAATTTACAACTAATGTACGCTGATATTTTCGAGAGAAGGGCGATACAATATAAAAAACAAATTGCGGAGAGAAAAAAAATGATAAAATCTTGTGATGATTGCACCGTTCCAGCGATAAAAAATCCGCCGAAATCTATTTTATTTAAGGATATTACAACCGATACCAAACATTATATTAATGGTAGTGTTTCCTTTTTTCATAAAATTAAAAGCATAAAAACTAATGAATAAAATGCTCTATATTTCTTACCTGAGAGTGGTTGCAACCATTGCCGTTATTGTATTGCACACTGCCGCATTTATCTCTATGGATTACGGAAACGTTCCCGAAAAAACTTGGGAAATTGCAACATTCATCAATAGTGGCGTAAGGTTTTGCGTACCTATTTTTGTTATGATTTCTGGTGCGTTGCTTTTAGGAAAAAATGAAGAAATTGGCATTTTTATTAATAAAAGGATGAAAAAAATCCTAATTCCATTTTTATTTTGGAGTTTATTTTACACTTGTTGGTATTACAAAGACCGCCTTTTGAGTTTTGATAAAGATTTAGCAGAAATATTTCTAAGCAATTTATACAACGGCAGTGCCTATCATTTGTGGTATTTGTATATGATAATCGGGCTATACGCTTTTATTCCGATTTTGAGAAAATTCACCATCAATTCTACTAAAAAAGAGTTGGAATATTTTTTGGTTCTTAGTTTCGTGGTACTCGTTGCAGGGCAATACAGTATAGACAAAATTACGTCCAGTTTTATAAATTTTGCTGGTTTTGTGTTTTATTTGGTTTTGGGATATTATCTGAATGCTCATTTTTCCTTTAATCGCCTTGTCACAAAGAGATTTTCGTTACTATTATACGGTTTTGCTACGATATTTACTTTTGTACTTACCTATTATTTTTCTTATGCAGAGAATAGGTTTAATCCTTCTTACACGCTATACCTCACATTCAATGTTGTAGCGATGTCGGCGGCTGTATTTTTATTTCTAAAAAGTTTAAAACTAAGAAACAACCCCGTTGTAAAACAAATAGAAACCTACTCTTTTGGGATTTATTTTATACACGTCATCATTCTTCATTATTTGTACAAATTGTTCTACCCGCTCACATACATACATACATACATAGAGAGAGAGAGAGAGAGAGAGTTTTCACCATCTGGAGCTGGCAGATGCTGTCTGATCTTTTTTTTTTTTGAGACAGAATCTCACTGTGTCACCCAGGGTGGGGTGAAGTGGCACAATCTCAGCTCACTGCAACTTCCACCTCCTGGGTTCAAGCGATTCTCATGCCTCAGCCTCCCAAGTAGCTGGGACTTCAG
>JAUNTR010000078.1 GCA_030538575.1 Cruoricaptor ignavus
CAAGTAGTAATTGATGAAGTTTATTAAAACTGATTTGCAATGAGTTAGCCGAAATGCCAATAGGCGAGCCGTAAGTTTTATGGTTCAAATTCATTAGATTTCTTTTCAAAGGATTAGTTACCTTGTTCAGATATTTCTCGGGATTATTTATCATTAATATCAAAAATTTTTGACCAGTTACTTGTACCGTTTTAATATTTTGTATCTCATCCCATCGGATTAATCCTGCTGATACGCCACTCGAATTATCGATAATTCCTTTTTCATTGATGATTAATCCAACTTTTCTATCGAAAATTTTCCGAAGAGAGATTATTGCTGTTGAACCAAAAAATAAAACCGCAAAAATGCCCATTATAAAAGCAAATGTTGTATTACCTTTCGGAGGATTTAGCAGAAACCAAAACCCAAGAATTACAAATACAATAGAACCCATCAGTGTTAAAATGAGTTTCTTTTTACTTAGAGGAATTTCAATTTGTTTCATGTTAAATTTGCTTTTAATAAATTTTACTTAATAATCTTGTTAGTATTTTCTCTATCGCAGTCAATAAATTTAGTATTTTTTATTTGGTTTAAAAATATTGAATCTATTTCGCTGTTTAATGTTGTTATATTTATTTCTCCTGAGTAGTGAATATGGAAGATTATGTTTTGCTTTTCATCTATAAAATTGTAATAAAAAAATGAACTGTCGCATTTAGTAATCGTATAAAAATGGGTAAGAAAATCTTTCCAATAATCTTTGCTAACGAAAATTCCACCATTAAATTTCGTCCATATTTTTTTTAATTTAAAATACGCCAAAGCTTTTGTTAGTTTTTTGTAGTTGGTTCGTTCGGCTACAAACTTTGAAATCCAAGGCTCTAATTTCATCTAAAAAAATCAGATGATTAATTTTTAAATTACCTATAAGTTTAATAAGTTCGTTAATTAATTGTTTTGAGTTATCTTTCTTGGAATCAGGTAATTTAATCCAATAAAATCCTTTATGTTTCGGAGTATAGAAGGCATCAGAATTAGTTTCCTTATCATAATACTGTAAGGGTAAATTTCTGAATTTTATTATGCAGTAATCTCTATGCAGTTTTTTTATCATTTTTTTGAAACTATTCTAAACAAAAATAGATAATTCTCACAACGGAGCAATTTTATTTTGCATACTTTTTGCTTATCCATCATAAAAAATAAATATAAAATGCTAAATGATATTCCGTATCTTTCCTATTTTCTAAGTGCCTTTATTGGTATTGGTTTGGCAGCTGCTTCAGGCTTTCGTGTGTTTTTACCGATGTTTGCTGTCAGTTTAGCATCTTATATGGGTTGGATTCCTATGAGCGAAAGTTTCCAATGGTTAGCAGGATTGCCCGCACTTATCACAACAGGAATTGCGATGGTGGTAGAAATTTTGGCGTATTATATCCCAGTTGTAGATAACCTTTTGGATACGATGACGATTCCTTTGGCAACAATAGCAGGCTCTGTCTTATTTGCGAGCCAATTTGCAGATATTGGTGTTTTTTCGCAATGGGCTTTGGCACTAATTGCAGGTGGCGGAACGGCAGCAACCATAAGTTCTGGTTTCGCAGGAACTCGTGTGGCATCTACCGCAACAACAGCGGGATTAGGAAACTCTACATTGGCAACTACCGAAACAGCGGGTGCAGGAGCTTTATCTATTTTGGCATTGGTTGCCCCAATTATTGCAGGAATAGCCGCTTTGGTTTTGGTAATTTTCGTAATCGTTTTAGGAAAAAAAATGATGAGAAAATTTTTTCATAAAACTGAAAATCAGCCCACAACTATTATCGAAGTAGAAGCAGTGGAAACTAAAAATACTAATAAAATAGAGTAGCGGTTTAGATTATTTCCCTGCTCTTTGTTGCTTTATTTCTTCAATTCTTGTAGCGAAAATTTCAGCTTTCTCGGGATGTTTTTTGGTTAGGATTTCGTACGCCTTTATCGCTTTTGTATAAAGTTTTTGCGTAGCATAAAGGTTTGCCAAAGTTTCCGTCATTAGGTGAGAAATATCGTTGTTTTTTTCTTTTAAGACAAATTCGGTTTCTTCTTTTAGTTTAGAAATTTTGGGTTCATTTTCAATAAATTTCTCTATCGCTTTTTCCTTTATTTCTTCTTTTGTTTGTTCATCTTTTTTGCCGAAATTCAGCCAGTTTTGCCAAGTGTTTATAAACTTCGGTACGTTGCTTTCCTCCGTTGCTGGTTCTTCTTTTTCAGTTTTAGTATCGGTTTCAGGCTCTATTTTCGATACATTTTGGGCAAAGAATGATACGTTGAAAACAGGGCGTTCCTGCTCTGTTTTTTCTTCGGAAACAGCTATTGAGGTTTCGCTTTTCGGTTTTTCCTCTGTTAAAGAAATCGATGCATCCGTTTTTTGAGTAACAACCGACATTGGTTTCCAAGTCGATTTTTGTTCGGTAGGAATAGGTTCGGTTTCTATTGTTTTTTCTGGCTCTTGAGGTTTTGGTTTTTCATTAAAATCAAAAGATTGCGTTTTTGCGAAACTAATTTTAGAATTTGATTTTATATATTGATTATCAGTTATTTGTATCGTTTTATTTTCTGTTCGCTGTTGTTCCTTTTTGGCTTTTATTTTTGCTTCCACTTCTGCGATAAGGCGTTTCATTTCCTCCTCGTGTTTGTTGGTAGTTTTTGGTGGAATATAGTTTTCTTTCGGAGTAGAAACCTTTGAAACAGGAGTTATATTTGGTAAAAAACTATCCGTATTATGAAAACTCAATTCTTCATTATTTCTCTCCTCAATCTCATTTTCGATTAAATCGTTAGTTTGCTCATTATCAATGTTTTCATTAATTGAAATAGAGTTATCCTCAGTCTCAACCTTTGCCTCAACCTCAATCTCAGTTTCCTCTTCAATTTTATTTTCGATTAAATCGTTAGTTTCTTCATTATCAGTATTTTCATTAGTCAAAATAGGACTATCCTCAGTCTCAACCTTTGCCTCAACCTCAATCTCAGTTTCCTCTTCAATTTTATTTTCGATTAAATCGTTAGTTTCTTCATTATCAATATTTTCATTGATTAAAATAGAACTATCCTTTTTCTCAACCTTTGCCTCTGCCTCAACCTGAATTTCCTCCTCAATTTTATTTTTGATTAAAGAGTTAGTTTCCTCATTATCAATATTTTCATTAGTCAAAATAGTGCTATCCTTTTTCTTAATCTCAACCTGAATTTCCTCCTCAATTTTATTATCGATTAAAGAGTTAGTTTCCTCATTATCAATGTTTTCATTAATTAAAACAGAGTTATCTTCAACCTCAACCTGCTCCAACTTATTGATAAAATGGTAAAGGATTTTTTTATCCGTTGTATAAGCCGCAGTTTTGGAAAGTTCGGTTTTATAATTTTCGGGTAAAAATTCAGAAGTTGCCAAAAGATGCAACGCCCTAATACTCTGTATATAAGGGTGTGTTTTCAACTCCGTTTCCAAAAGGTTTATATCTTGCTTTTGTATATTGTTGGGATGTTTTATTAGGTCTAAAATTCTATCATTCATAATTACCAATCTGCTACAATATCGTTAAAAATTTTATTAATAATTCTTTCTGTTACCACTTGTACTTGTGAAGCTTCTATTTGGTTGTAATCCAAATCGCTACTGAATGTGGCTTCATCAGAATAGGTTCTGTCGAAACCTTTTTCGGGTTCTACATTGTTCTCGTAATGCACTTTTACCGTGATTACCAATCGGTTTTGTGCGGCTTGCATTTGTGCACCAGTTTGCGTGGTAACTGGCGAAGAAATGGTAGTTGCTAAGATTTCGTAATTCGTAATTTCGCCTTCTATCAAAATATTTGGGCTGTCTGTTGTGCCTTTTAGTGTGGTTCTTTGCAGAAATCGATTGTTAATATCTATCGTAAATTGCTGTGCCAAAGAGGGGTTCATTAGCGTAGCATTATTGATGAAATCCCGAATTTGTATGGTTTTTACATCGGGGCTCAATGACGTTCCTGTAAAGGAATAGCAACTATTCAGCAATAAGAGAAACAAGGCGAAAGAAAAGATTTTCAACCCACTTTTGTTTATATTTGAAATAAGTTTATTCATTAGTCTTCCAAATTATATTGTTTTATTTTTCGGTACAGAGTTCTTTGCGAAATTCCCAATTCGTCTGCCGCACGGTTTCTCCTACCTTTGTGCTTTTCTAATGCTCTCACAATCAGTTCTTTTTCGTTATTTTGAAGAGATAAAGATTCGGGTTTTGCTTCTTCTATTTCAATATCTTCCACATCTCCATAATCATCATTGGGATTCGAGATAATTGTAGGATTTACAACGTTGCTTTCGTTTTGATTTGTATCTTCAAAATAGAGCAAAGAATTTGGGCTTGTAAACTGATTTTCAGGAGTGTAAATCCTATTAATTAAATCTTGTTCTTGATGATTAAACTCTATATTTCCTCTGTTTTTTATCAATTCCGAAGTTAGAGATTTCAAATCATTAATGTCATTCCTCATATCGAAAAGAATTTTATACATAATTTCTCTTTCCGAATGAAATTCTGAGTTGGAAATTTGTTCCGTTTTTCCTTTTTGTATCACAGCAGGCAAATTGGTTTGTGTAGGAATGTATTCTGCTAATTTCACGGAATTTATTTGTCTATTTTGCTCAACCACAGTCATTTGCTCAACCAAATTTCTCAATTGTCGCACATTTCCTGGGAAAGGATAATTTTCCAAATAAGTTACAGCATCGGGCAACAATTCCAATTCGGGCATTCTGTATTTTTCAGCAAAATCTATGGCAAACTTTCGGAATAATAGATGAATATCACCTTTTCGTTCCCGAAGCGGTGGCATATCTATCTGCACGGTGTTCAGCCTGTAATACAAATCTTCCCGAAATCGCCCGTCTTGTATGGCAGACATCATATTCACGTTGGTTGCTGCAACAATTCTCACGTTGGTTTTTTGGATTTGAGACGAGCCGACTTTCATAAATTCGCCACTCTCCAAAACCCTCAACAATCGAACCTGCGTTTGCAAAGGCAATTCGCCGACTTCATCCAAAAAAATAGTTCCGCCATCTGCCACTTCAAAATAACCTTTTCTGGTTGCCGTAGCTCCTGTAAACGCTCCTTTCTCGTGACCGAAAAGTTCGGAATCTATTGTGCCTTCGGGGATTGCACCGCAGTTTACAACAATGTAAGGCTGATGTTTTCTGCGAGATTCTGCGTGGATAATTTTCGGAATAAATTCCTTTCCAACACCCGATTCGCCAATTACCAATACCGAAATATCGGTGGGAGCAACCTGCACGGCTTTCTCCAACGCACGGTTCAGCACAGGATAATTCCCGATAATACCGAAGCGGTTTTTTATGTTTTGTAGGTTGTTCATATTTTTTTATCTGATAATTAAATAATGAGACAATAGATATTAGGAGCGGAATGAGATGACCTCACTTAATTTAATTCCGTTGCTTTCCTTCCCAAAAGTGTTCCTTGCGTATTGTCGTATACAAACACTTTTACAATGTCGCCTAATTTTTGTCCTTCCTCTTTATCGAAAACGCAAACGGCATTTTGGGAGTTTCTGCCTTTCCATTGGTTTTCGTTTTTCTTGGATGTTCCGTCGATTAAAATATCGTGATGTTTCCCAACGTAAGATTTCATTCGCATTCTAGATAATTCGCCCTGCAATGCAATGATTTCTGATAATCTCCTTTGTTTAATATCTGCTGGGACATCATCTTCCATCTTTTTGTGAGCTGGAGTTCCCGGTCTTTCGGAGTAGGCAAACATATAACCGTAATCGTATTCCACTTCCTTCATTAATGAAAGTGTATCTTGATGATCTTCTTCTGTTTCGCCACAAAATCCTGTAATCATATCTTGTGAAAAAGCAATTTCTGGAACTATTTTTTTAGCTTCCTTTATTAGTTCCAAATACTCTTCTCGAGTATGTTGGCGGTTCATTGCTTTTAGCATATTATTGCTTCCGCTTTGTACAGGGAGATGCACATATTTGCAGATATTATCGTATTTCGCCATCATTCGGAACACATCCAAACTCATATCCTGAGGGTTGGATGTCGCAAAACGAATTCGCATTTCGGGAACTTCTTTGGCGACCATTTCCAACAGATGAGCAAAATCTATGGCAGTTGCTTTTTGCATTTCCGAGGCTTTATCGAAATCTTTTTTCGGTCCTCCGCCATACCAAAGATAGCTGTCCACGTTTTGCCCGAGAAGTGTGATTTCTTTGTAACCGCTTTCCCAAAGTTCTTTACATTCATTAAGGATAGAGTGCGGATCTCGGCTACGCTCTCTTCCTCTTGTAAACGGAACAACGCAAAATGTACACATATTATCGCAACCTCGGGTAATGGTTACAAATGCCGTAACGCCGTTTCCGCCCAAGCGAACGGGAGAAATATCGGCGTAAGTTTCTTCTTTGGATAGAATAACATTTATAGCATCTTGCCCACTCTCAGTTTCTCTTAAAAGATTGGGCAAATCTCTGTAAGCATCGGGCCCTACGACTAAATCTACCAAATGTTCTTCTTCTAAAAATTTAGATTTCAGGCGTTCTGCCATACAACCCAAAACGCCAACCGTGAGTGAAGGATTGGTTTCCTTTTGTTTTTTGAACTGAGAGAGCCTCATCCTTACGGTTTGCTCTGCTTTTTCCCGAATAGAGCAAGTATTGAGCAAAATAAGGTCTGCTTCTTCTACTTTGGTTGTGGTATTGTAGCCTTGCTCGTTGAGGATAGAAGCCACGATTTCGCTATCGGAGAAATTCATTTGGCAACCATAGCTTTCCAGAAACAGTTTTTTATTGTTTCCTACTTTGTCTGCGATGGCAAACACTTCGCCTTGTTTGTTTTCGTCTATATATTTTTCTTGCACGATTTTTTTATTAAGTTTTAAGGTTCAAAGTCTTAGGTTCAGAAATTCTGACCGTACAATAATGTAAAACTTCAAACCAATTGATTTGCAAAGATAATGAAAATTAAGACAGAATGGCAGGGTTTTGTTTTTTTCTGAAAATAGGAATATAGATTTAAGTTAGTAGTGTAACTTTATACAAGCAAAAATACCTAACCATTTGATTGGTAATTAAACTTGTAGGATTCAGAATATATTTATAGATTTGCAGGGCAACAAATAACACACAAACAATGACAAATATCAGTAATATAAATTTGCATAATAGGGAAAAATTATTACCCCCCCCCCCATTATGCTTTGCATACAATCGTCGTAAGTAATTTATTACTCTATTATTACAACCGAAGCAAAAAGTATCTATCAGATACTTTTTGCTTCGGTTTTTTGTTTCTCAACTTTTTGAAACAACAAACAATACATCGGTTTATTCAATTTTTAAGATATAAAGGTAAAATCTTTTTCAATATAATAAAATATCTTGAAAATATTGCGAAATCCTCAATTCATCAAAACCGAAAATCAGACAAAAACCGACCCTCTGCAAACGCCCTATTGATGGGGCTTAAAAATCGTAGTTACGAGTTGTTCAATTCATAGTTATGAATTTGCAAACTCATAGTTATGATTTCCTCAACTCGTAACTATGAATTTTTACATTGATAGTTACCTACTAAAAAAAGCATTTACGAAATTAATAAAATAATATGAGAAATATGAGAACCAAGACTCCCCTGTCCCCAAAGGGCTTTTTAATGAATAAGTAATAATTAACAATGAATCAATACAATCATTTACGACTTTGAATTTTGAATTTTGAACTTGAAACTTTGAATTTCGGGTTGTCACTCTGAGCGAAGCGAAGAGTCTTTTTAATGAATAAATAATGATTAACAATGAATAATGAATTAATACAACCATTCACAACTTTTAACCTTGAACTTGAAACTTTGAATTTAAAGTTGTCACTCTGAGCGAAGTCGAAGAGGAACATTGAATTTTGAACTTGAAACCTTGAATTTAAAACAATAAAATTATGCCTGTAAAATTTAAAGCAGTACAAAGAAGAAACCCGAGCAAACCCACCGAACCGAACAAGTGGTATCCGCAAGCCATCGCCAACGGCGAAACCAAATTAAAAGATTTAGCCGACTACGCTTCGGAAACCTCCACCGTATCGAAAGCGGATATTTTAGCGGTTTTGGAAACCGTACTTACCAAAGTTTCCAAAGACCTTTCGGACGGAAAAATAGTAAGGGTTGGTGAGTATTTTACCCTCCAAGTGAGCGTTTCGGGAGAAGCCTCGGATAAGGAGGAAGAAGTGAACTCAGCCAAGATAAAAAGTGGTAAAATCCTTTTTCGCCCTGGCAAAATGCTCTCCGATATGCTGAAACTATTGTCGTATAGTAAGGGGGGATAAGAACCAAGATGCAAGACACAAGAGCCAAGACTGTCCCCTGTTCCCCAAAGGGCTTTTTAATGAATAATTAAGAAGGAATGATGAATAAATGCAACGTAATACAACTATTCACAACTTTGAATTTTGAATTTCGGATTGTCACTCTGAGTGAAGCGAAGAGTCTTTTTGATTTTTGAATTTCAGGTTTTGAATAAATGTAACGCAATGCAACCATTCACAACTTTGAATTATGAACTTGAAACCTTGAATTTAAAGTTGTCACTCTGAGCGAAGCGAAGAGTCTTTTTGAGTTTTGAATTTCAGGTTTTGAATAAATATAACGCAATACAATCATTCACAACTTTGAATTTTGAACTTGAAACTTTGAATTTCGGGTTGTCA
>JAUNTR010000079.1:0-5814 GCA_030538575.1 Cruoricaptor ignavus
GAAAAAGTAGAGTTTATCGATATTGGCGGACCATCTATGTTGCGTTCTGCGGCAAAAAATTTCGATAGCGTTACCGTAATTACCGATGTAACCGATTACGCCAAAGTACAAACCGAAATAGAACAAAACGGGAACACCACATTAGAAACCAGAAAAAAACTGGCGGGTAAAGTTTTCAATCTTACTTCGGCTTACGATGCGGCGATTTCCAAAATGTTGTTAGACGAGGAATATCCGCAATATCTCAACGCTTCGTACAAGAAAGTTGCCGATTTGCGATATGGCGAAAACCCACATCAATCCGCAGCCTATTACACTTCAACTTTTGAAAATGGTGCGATGAAGGATTTCGAGCAATTAGGAGGAAAAGAATTGTCTTTCAATAATTTACGAGATATGGATTTGTGTTGGAAAGTCGTAAATGAATTTAAGGAAGAACTCGCTTGTTGTGCCGTGAAGCATTCTACACCTTGTGGAGTGGCGATTGGCGAAACCGCTTTGGAAACTTACCAAAAAGCCTACAATTGCGACCCAGTTTCCATTTTCGGAGGAATTGTTGCGATGAATTATAAAGTAGATGCCCAAACCGCCGAAGAACTCAACAAAACTTTCCTTGAAATCGTGATGGCAAAAGATTTTGATGAAGAAGCATTACAAATTCTTGGCAAAAAGAAAAACCTTAGAATTATAAAAATTAAAAACGAAGTTTCCGATAAGCAAACTTGGGTGAAAATTGATGGTGGAATTTTAGTTCAAGATAATGATAATCAGTTTTCTACCGACATCCAAACCGTTACCGAAAAGCAACCAACGGAGGAGCAAACCAAAGCTCTGCTTTTCGCACAGCGTGTCGTGAAGTATGTGAAATCCAATGCGATTGTGGTTTCCAACGGAACGCAAGCCTTGGGAATTGGTGGAGGACAGGTCAATAGAATTTGGGCAACACAGCAAGCGATAGAACGGGCTAAGGAGAAATTCGATGGTGATTTGGTTTTGGCATCCGATGCATTTTTTCCGTTTAGGGATGTGGTAGATTTCTGTGCCGAGCAAGGCATTACAGCAATCATTCAACCTGGGGGAAGTATGCGAGATGAGGAAAGTGTGCAAGCTGCCAACGAACACCAAATCCCAATGCTCTTCACAGGAATGCGACATTTTTTACATTAAAAATTAATATTGAAAAATAAGTGTCATTCCATCAATTCAAAATAAATTTAATCTAAATTTGTAGAATTAGATAAAAAGAAAACCAATCATACTTTTATTCTTTTTTTCAAAATAAATTAGTGATTATTTAATAAAACAAAAAAAATGAAAATATTACTCGTAGGCGATGGAGGTAGAGAATCTGCCATTGCAACAAAACTAAAAGATGATGCCAGAATTACCAAAATGTTCTTTGCAAAAGGCAATGCAACCACCGAAGGTTTGGGCAAAAATATATACGAAACCGATGTAAAAGCATTGAGGGATTTCGCTATAAAAGAACAAATAGACCTCACCATTGTTGGGCCAGAAGCCACTTTGGTAGATGGTATTGTAGATGAGTTTCAGCAACACAATCTCAATATTTTTGGGCCAAGACAAAGAGCTGCAAAGTTGGAGGGAAGCAAAGCATTTTCCAAAAAATTTATGCAACAATACGGCATAAAAACCGCAAGTGCAGAAATCTTCGATTCCTATGCCGAAGCGTCGGAATATATTAAAAAACAGCAGTTCCCATTAGTTGTAAAAGCCAGCGGATTGGCTGCTGGGAAAGGCGTTGTAATTTGCGAAAATTTAGAACAAGCAGAAGCCACACTTCACGATTTTATGATTAGGAGAATCTACGGAGATGCAGGAATCCGAGTGATTGTAGAGGAATATTTGCAAGGTTTTGAAGCTTCTATTATTGCTTTTTCCAATGGCGAAAAATTGTTTCCCTGCGTTCCTGTAAAGGATTACAAAAAAGTAGGAAATGGCGACAAAGGTGCTAATACAGGCGGAATGGGTAGCGTTGCACCAAGTCCTCAATTCCAAGAAGAGCATTACCAAGATTTTCATAAAAATATTTTAGAACCGACCTTGAAGGGCTTGCAAGAGGAAAATCTGAAATTCAAAGGGTTTATATTTTTCGGATTAATGATTACCAAAAACGGTTGCTATTTATTAGAATATAATATGAGAATGGGAGACCCTGAAACTCAATCTATTATGGCACTTTTGGAGAACAATCTTTTAGATGTTATCAAAGATTGTTTGGATGGCAAAGACGTGGAACTGAAATTCAAAAACGAAAAAGCGGTATGCTTGGTAATGTGCTCGGGCGGTTATCCGAGAACGATAGAAACAGGTTTTGAAATTAAAGGTTTGGATAAAGTAAAACACAGCCAAATCCTTTTTGCTGGTGCACAATATCGTGGTGATAAAATTGTAACTTCGGGCGGACGAGTGCTGAATATCGTGGCCACAGGAGAAACTTACGAAGAAGCCAGACAAAAAGTTTACGAAGATGCTTTGCCTGTCAATTTCGATTACGGATTTTACAGAGAAGATATTGGTAAGTTTTAATACGTTATTAATCAATTAATTAAAAGAAAAAATGCACAACGGCATAATTATTTTAGATTTCGGTTCGCAATACAATCAACTCATCGGGCGAAGAATTCGTGAGATGGAAGTCTATTCCGAAATCATCCCATACAACACGCCTTTGGAACAAATTTTGGCAAAAAAACCTGCGGGAATTATACTTTCTGGCGGACCAAGTTCAGTGAATGCAGAAGATGCACATTTGGTAAAAAAAGAACTGTTTTCTTTGGGAATTCCTATTTTGGGAATTTGCTACGGAATGCAACTTACCGCACATCTTTTAGGCGGAAAAGTTGGCAAAGGCGTAAAAGGCGAATACGGAAAAGCAGAGTTGGAAATCATTCGTCCAAATCCTTTGTTCAAGGATGTTTCCAGAGTTTCTACCGTTTGGATGAGCCATTTCGATGAAGTGGAAACCGTTCCCGAAGGTTTTGAAATTTCGGCAAAAAGTGGCGTAATTGCTGCAATGGCAAACGAGGAAAAAAATATTTTCACGCTACAATTTCATCCCGAAGTTACGCATACAGAAGAAGGTGGCAAAATGTTGGAGAACTTTGTTTTCAACATTTGTAAGGCAGAAAAAAACTGGAAACTTACAGGTTACATCGAAAGAACCATCGCTGAAATTCGGGAAAAGGTAGGCTCAGAAAAAGTTATTCTCGGGCTTTCGGGTGGCGTAGATTCTTCCGTAGCAGCGGTTTTAATTCATAAAGCGATTGGCGACCAACTCACTTGTATTTTTGTGGATACAGGATTGTTGAGGAAAGATGAAGGCAAAAAAGTAATGGAAAATTACGGCGAACATTTCCGTATGAAAATAGAGATGATAGATGCCAAAGACCGCTTTCTATCGAAACTTTCGGGAGTTTCCGACCCTGAGGAAAAAAGAAAAATTATTGGCAGGGAATTTGTTGCTGTTTTCGACGAAGAAGCTCATAAATTCGAGGGAGCAAAATTCTTAGCCCAAGGTACAATTTATCCTGATGTTATTGAAAGTCAATCTGTAAAAGGACCTTCGGCAGTTATAAAATCTCATCACAATGTAGGCGGTTTGCCAGAGGAAATGAATTTGCAACTTTTGGAACCTCTGAGAGAATTATTTAAAGATGAAGTGCGAAAAGTAGGAGAGGAGTTGGGAATACCGCATCATTTGGTTTATCGTCATCCGTTTCCTGGACCAGGATTAGGGATTAGGATTTTGGGCGAAGTAGATGAGGAAAAAGTAAAAATTTTGCAAGAAGCCGATGATATTTTTATTGAAGAATTGTACAAAAACCAACTTTACGAAAAGGTTTCCCAAGCGTTTGTCGTTTTGCTTCCCGTGAAATCTGTCGGAGTAATGGGCGATGAACGAACTTATGAATATACAGCCGTTGTGCGTTCTGCGAACACCATAGATTTTATGACGGCAACTTTCTCCAAATTTCCTTGGGAATTTTTGGAATTGGTTTCCAATAGAATCATTAATGAAGTGCGAGGCATCAACCGTGTGGCATACGATATATCCAGCAAACCGCCTGCAACAATTGAATGGGAATAACGTTTTTTTTTAATAAAAATCAAAAATATTAATTTAATAATAATTAACCTCAAAATTCACTTACAATGAAAAACACAGAACAAGGAAATGCAATTCTGCAAAATCCAAAATTGAACAAAGGAACAGCATTTACGCAAGACGAAAGAGATAGGTTGCAACTGCACGGTTTGTTGCCTTCGGTTGTGGAAACTATTGATGACCAACTGAAAAGAGTAAATCTCCATTTGAGTACAAAAAGTACAGGATTGGGGCAGTACATCTACCTAACTTCACTTCTTGATAGAAATGAAACGTTGTTTTTCAAAACGCTGATGTCCGACCCTGCAAGGTTTGTACCGATTATGTACGATCCTGTGGTAGGCGAGGCTTGCTCTAAGTTTAGCGAGATTTACAGAGATAAAAACGGAATGTTTATTTCCCTAAAAGATAAAGGTAGAATTAAGGAAATTTTGCAAAACTGGGAAGAAAAAGACATTCGTTTTATTTGTGTGAGCAGTGGTGGTAGAATTTTAGGATTAGGCGATTTGGGAGCGAACGGAATGGGAATTCCTTTGGGTAAATTGCAACTTTATACAGCGTGTGCGGCGATTCCACCTGAGGGACTTTTGCCTTTGCTTTTGGATAGCGGAACGGATAACGAAACGCTTTTGCAAGACGAATTTTATATCGGTCTGAGAGAAAATCGCCCATCTACACAAGAGTTAGATGAGTTTGTGAAAGAGTTTGTAGATGCCGTGCAAGAGGTTTTCCCAAAATGTTGTATCCATTTCGAGGATTGGAAAGGGACAGATGCAATACGTTTGCTTGCCGAATATAAAGATAAAGTATTATGCTATAATGATGATATACAAGGAACGGGAGCGGTTGCCGTTGCAGGACTTTACGGTGCTTTGAATATCATTAATCAAAAAATGACTGACCAAAGAGTTCTATTTTTAGGAGCAGGTTCTGCGGGTGTAGGAATTGCAAATATGATTACCGAAGCCATGAAATTGGAAGGCGATACAGAAGAACAAGCTGTTTCTAAAATTAATCTTTTTGATGTAAATGGGCTTTTGGAAACATCCAGAACAGATTTATCCGATGTGCAGAAAAGATTTGCCAAAGATAACCAACCGACTAAAAACTTTGTAGAAGCCATAAAAAATCTAAAACCTACGATTATTATCGGAGTAAGTACGATTGGGAAAGCCTTCACAAAAGAAGTTGTGGAAACGCTGAGCGAACTGAACGAGCGTCCGATTATTTTCTCCTTGTCCAACCCAACGGAACACGCCGAATGTAGTGCAGAAGAAGCCTACACTTGGTCTAATGGAAAAGCGGTTTATTGTGCGGGAGTTCCGTTTGATGAGGTGAATATCAATGGTAAAACATTCTTCCCAGGACAGGCGAATAATTTCTATTGTTTCCCAGGAGTTAGTTTGGCGATTTACGCAACACAACCGAAGAGAGTTACAGATTCTCATTGGATTACTTCTGCTAAAACACTTGCCGGAATGCTGACCCAAGAGGAAAAAGAAAAAGGAATGGTTTTGCCTCCGCAAAGCGATATTTTGGAAGTTTCTTTGGGAGTTGCGGAAAAAGTTGCAGAGGCTATTTTTAATGATGGTTTGGCACAGGTTTCACGCCCTGAAAACATTAGAGAATGGTTGAAAGGTATGCAATACCAACCTGTTTATCAGGAGTTTTAATCGTTGTTTTTT
>JAUNTR010000079.1:5914-8619 GCA_030538575.1 Cruoricaptor ignavus
TTTCAATTGGAAAAAACTTCTTCCACCTCCATTAATCGGGTTTTTGGTAGCTTTGGTCTTTTTGTTGTTAGAAATTCCTATTCCTAAGTTTGTTAATTCTACGCTGTCCTATGTTGGGCAAATCGTTACGCCGTTATCACTCATTTACATCGGTATTGTACTTTGCAATGCGGGACTGAAAAGCATTCATTTTGATAGAGATACGATTGCGGGTCTTTTGGGGAAATTCGTATTGGCACCAGCGATTATCATTTCCTTAATATTCATCGGACGAGGAATGGAACCGCTGCCTTTGTTGGAAGAAAAAACACTGATTATTCAAGCGGCAATTCCTGCATTGGCAATTTTACCGATTTTGGCTAATGAGGCAAAAGGCGATGTACAATACGCTACCAATATTGTTACCACGAGTACCATATTATTTGTTCTCATCATTCCGATATTCGAGATGTTGTTGCAATATCTTTAATTAAAACCTCATTTTGTTTAAAAATAATTAAGGCGAATTTTCCTTTTTTTAATTAAGAAAAAACATTAATCATCTTTTATGAATTTCCACGATTTGTTTATAAAACCATACGAAAGCTACGAACTTTACCAAATTTTGTTAGAATTAGTAGCGACTACTTTTGGTTTGCTCAGTGTATTTTTTTCTATCAGAAAAAATATTTGGGTTTATCCCACAGGCATTATTTCTACGGTTTTATATGTTTACATTCTCTTTGTTTTCGGGCTTTTTGGGGATATGATGATTAATGTTTATTATACCGTAATGAGCATTTATGGTTGGATACTTTGGTCGAAAAATTCCCAAGACCACATTCATGTAGAAGTTGCTTGGGCAAAGAAAAAAGATTGGCTGATTGCAGGTTTTTTATTTGTATTAAGTTTAGGTTTGGTAACATTGGTGTATTATTATAAACCATTTGTGGACAACCGTTTTTCTATGCAAGACGTTGTTTTGGGCTTGTATCATTTGGATTGGGCAAACTGGTTAGATGTTCTTACCACATCTATTTTCTTGGTCGGAATGTGGCTGATGGCAAAACGAAAGATAGAAAATTGGCTCTTTTGGATTGTAGGAAATCTTATCTGTATCCCGATGTTTTTATATAAAGGTTTGGGAATTACGTCTTTACAGTTTTTTATTTTTACCATTATGGCGATTATCGGTTTTTTACAATGGCGGAAAAGTAAAATCAATCGCTAAGTTTTTACCGTTATATTATCTAAAATTATTTTGAGTATTTTTGCAAAAAATTAATTAAGATGTTAGAAAATTTATCATTCTATTTGGTTATGGTTCTTGCCATTGTATTATTAATTATGGTGGCAAAACGTATAAAAGTAGCATATCCTATATTGTTGGTTATCGGGGGATTACTCATTAGTTTTATACCAGGAACTCCTAAAATCCATATAGAACCCGAACTTATCTTTTTCATATTTCTTCCGCCATTGTTGTACGAGGCAGCTTGGGCAACCTCTTGGAAAGAACTTTGGCGTTGGCGAAGGATTGTGTTTAGTTTCGCCTTTATTGTCGTATTTTTCACAGCGTTGATAGTTGCATTTGTTACCAATCATTTCATTCCTGGGTTTTCTTTGGCATTAGGATTTTTGTTGGGCGGAATTGTTTCTCCACCCGATGCCGTAAGTGCCGGAGCGATTTTGAAATTCGTGAAAGTTCCCAAAAGATTTTCATCAATATTAGAAGGCGAAAGTTTGCTGAATGATGCTTCATCACTTATTATTTTTCGTTTTGCGATGATAGCCGCAGCAACAGGACAATTCGTTTGGCAAGAAGCCACCATTAGTTTTTTATGGATGTGTATTGGTGGTGTTGGTATTGGTTTGCTCATCGGTTATATTTTTTATAAAATGCACAAACTATTACCAACCGATGCGAATATAGATGTGGTATTGATGCTCGTTGCACCGTTTATTATGTACCTTATTGCAGAAGAAGCACACGCTTCTGGTGTTTTGGCAGTTGTGAGTGGCGGTTTGTATTTATCTAACCGAAGTCATTCATTTTTAGGGAGTTCCTCTAGATTGCAAGGTGTTTCTGTTTGGGAAAGTCTTTGTTTTTTATTAAACGGAATTGTCTTTATGATGATTGGTTTAGATTTGCCCGAGATTGTAGAAGGCTTGGGAGATACCAGTATTTCTACGGCAATTGGTTACGGTGTTTTGGTTACTTTGGTTTTAGTTATTGTTAGGATTGTTGCAGCCTTTGGAGCGGTAATTATTACATTGATTATGAGAAATTATATAACCGTAGCAGATGATAGAAACCCTGGTTGGAGAGGTCCTTTAATCTTGGGTTGGACGGGAATGCGTGGTGTGGTTTCTTTGGCTGCTGCACTTTCCATTCCGCTTACATTGGCAGATGGTTCGCCTTTTCCTCAGCGTAATCTCATCCTCTTCATTACTTTTGTAGTCATCTTATTAACTTTGGTTATTCAAGGATTAACTTTGCCTTATTTAATTAAAAAACTCAAAATTTCCGACCCCGATGCTACACGCTCTGAAAAAGAAATAGATGATGAAATAAAAATAGAACTTGCCCAAATTGCTGTAAATAAAATAAATACCGATTACAATGATAAAATCGCAAAATATCCATTTCTGAAAGAGCAGTTGGCAAGTTGGGAAAACAGGCTGAAAAGCACCGAAATTATCTTCAACCTCCCTGAATACAAGCA
>JAUNTR010000001.1:0-2154 GCA_030538575.1 Cruoricaptor ignavus
CTTTATTTTCTTGTATTTCTTTCATAATCGGTTGTCGATATTCTTGTGGGAAAATACTTAGATAAATTTTGGCAATTCCCAAATCTGCGGTAACTTTTACATGCGATACCGAAACCAAAAAACTCTGCTGGCTTTCAGCAGATTGTTTGCGGAAGAGTTCAGCGAAATCTTCTTGTATAATTTGTGCGACTTTTCTTTGTCTGTTACTTTCGTTCATACTGCAAATTTAATGTTTTTTTAAATAAAATCAATCTATTAATGTAACAATGTACTAATGTAACAATGTAGCAATGTACTAATGTAGCAATTAATAGTAAATTTCTTCAATTGCTAAATTATTTACATTGCTAAGTTGTTCCATTAATTAATTTGTTCCTATCTTTGGATTTTTAATACAAAAAACAAACTATGATTTATTCATTACGAGGAAAAGTAACCGAGTTGTCGCCCACTTATGCGGTTTTAGAAGTTGGTGGTGTGGGATATTATGTGGGCATTAGCTTGCAAACGTCGGAGAAATTGCTTGTTCATCAGGAGGCGTATATTTTCATTCAGCAGATTATTCGGGAAGATGCTCATTTATTATTCGGCTTTTATAGTAAAGAGGAAAAGGAATTATTTAATCTGCTAATAAGCGTAAATGGTGTAGGTCCAGTTTCAGCATTAATCATGTTATCATCGCTCAGCAATAGCGAAATAAGTTCGGCAATTATGTCGGGCAACAGTAGTTTGCTACAAAAAGTGAAAGGCATTGGCGTAAAAACCGCCGAGAGAATTATTGTAGATCTTCGGGATAAGGTTGCCAAGTTTGGCGATGCAGAGCAAAATATTTCTACGTTGGTAAATAATAAAGTGAAAGAAGAATCGTTATCAGCATTAGAAGTTTTAGGCATTCCTAAAAAGATGAGTGAAAAAATTGCAGATAGAATTTTGAAACAAAATCCCGAGTTGTCTGTGGAAAATCTGGTAAAACAGATTCTAAAAAATATCTAAATATTAGGTGAAAAAGAGTTTTATTTTGTACAGAATATGCATCTTCGTATTTCTGTGTTTTTCGGTTGTAGATTTCAGTGCACAAAATGTTTCTGACAGTGCAAATGTAAGGAAAGAATTTAGCCTGCCCAATCCTACTCGGTACGAGGCATTGTACGATATTGCTTCGGGTATGTACTACGTTTATCCCAAAATAGGAAATACCATTATCGGCAATCCAACGGTAATGACGGTTAAAGAATACCAAGCCTACATTACCAGCAACCAACTGAGAAATTATTACCAAGAAAAATCTGAGAATAATAATCTTATCTATCGAAAAGACCAAGATGAGATTAAGAAAAAAGGATTATTGCCTGCAATTTTGGTAAGGAACAAATTATTTGAAACCATATTCGGTAGCAATAAAATTGAATTAATTCCGCAAGGTTTTGCATCTTTCGATTTGGGAATCCTTAGCCAATCTATAGAGAATCCTATGATTCTGCCACAAAATAGAAAAAACTTCGCTATCAATATTCAACAGAGGATACAACTCGGTTTGCTTGGTAGGGTTGGCGAAAATTTACAACTAAGAGCTAACTACGATACCCAAAGTGGTTTCGCTTTTGAAAACCGATTGAATTTAGTTTGGCAAGCCAAAGGTACTTGGAAAGATTTGCAATCCAAAGGACTGAATGACCCAACCACAGGAGGTGAAGATAAAATCATAAAAAGGGTAGAATTTGGTAATGTTAATATGCCACTTTCCACCAGTCTAATACGTGGTTCGCAATCTTTATTCGGATTGAAAACCGAGTTTCAACTTGGGAAAACTTACGGAACATTGGTGTTCTCGCAACAGCAAGGTGAGGCGAGAAACATCGTAGTGCAAGGTGGTGGAGCAATGCAAACCTTCAAAATAAATGCCGTAGATTACGAGGACAATCAGCACTATTTTTTGGGACATTATTTCCTTAATAATTATGATGTGGCTTTGCAAAACTATCCGCTCATCAATACCAGAATTAATATCAATAGGATAGAAGCTTGGGTTTTAGAACAAGGTTCGGGCAACTTGCAAGACCAAAAAAGTATTGTCGGAATTCGGGATTTGGGAGAGGGAATTTCCGGCTATCCGAATAATGCCCAAAACAATCTTTACCAAAGTGTTTCCAATCT
>JAUNTR010000001.1:2254-20084 GCA_030538575.1 Cruoricaptor ignavus
GTTTTAAAGCCAAATACAACGGTAAAAACCACTTCGCCAATGTGGGAACTGATGATGAAAAACATCTACCCGATGAATACGAATAATATTTCACAAGACGATTTTATGCTGAATGTTTATTATCGTTCACCACAAAACGGGCGTGTTAATTATCTGCCAGGAACAAACGTGCAGGATATTAATTTAATTAAATTACTCAATTGGGATAGGCTGAACCTTAACAACGATTTGCAAACCGATGGCTCGCAAACAGGAGATGGGCTTTTCGATTTTGTGGAAGGCATTACGATACGTTCCCAAGATGGGAAATTGATTTTTACTAAGGCACAACCTTTCGGTAATTATATTCAAAATGTTTTGGGAAGCAACGACCCACAATTTGTGTTTTCAGATTTATATACTCAACAAAAACAGATTGCCGCACAAAGCAATTTGGCGTTGCGATATACGATAGAAGGACGATACAAAGGCGGACAAGGCAGTGGGATTTCTCTCGGTGCGATTAATGTTCCGCAGGGTTCTGTAAAAGTTACGGCAAACGGAGTTCAGTTGGTTGAAGGACAAGATTATACCGTAAACTATATGTTGGGAACGGTGGAAATCATCAATGAAATGGTAAAAAACTCTGGACAAGCCATTAATGTTTCTTTGGAAAATCAACTGATGTTTAATACCCAAAGAAAGCGTTTTCTTGGACTGAATTTGGAAAGAAAATTTAATGAAAATCTAACTGTTGGTGCAACTATCGTTAATTATGCAGAACGTCCTCTTACACAAAAAGTAAACTTTGGCGACGAATCTGTAAACAACACAATGGTCGGGATGAATTTGTTGTATAACAAAGATTTACCATTTCTTACAAGACTTACCAACAAGATACCTTTGGTAAAAACAGAAGCACCATCCAGCCTCAATTTGAGAGCCGAAGGAGCGTACCTTCTTCCAGGAGAAAATAACGGAATAAACGACCAATCTTACATTGATGATTTCGAGCAAACTTCAACCAAAATTTCTCTGAAAGACCCTGCAATGTGGAGTTTGGCATCTAAACCAGAACAAAACCAAAGAGACCCATTGTACGCTGGTGCAGGTGCCAATGATGATGTGCGAAATGGTTTTGGTAGAGGTTTATTATCTTGGTATAATATCGATCCGAGATTTTGGGGAGTTGGTGGCAGAACACCAAATGGTATTAATGCCCAAGCAGTTTCCAACCACGCATCAAGAAGAGTGCAAATGTCGGAAATCCTTAATAATAGAGATTTCGTTGCAGGCGAACAAACCTTTACCAATACATTTGATATTACTTATTATCCAAGGGAAAGAGGTCCGTATAACTTTAACCCTAACCAAGAAAGCACAGCTGAAAGATGGGCAGGATTGATGAGAGCGATTTCCGTTTCCAACTTTACCAATTCTAATATAGAGTATGTGGAATTTTGGATGATGGACCCTTATGCAGATGGCAATGTTTTAGGAGCTGCACCAAAACTGAAATTGCAGTTGGGTAACGTTTCCGAAGATGTATTGAAGGATGGGAAATTGCAATACGAAAATGGTTTGCCTACGCCATCTTCGCCAATGTCCACTTCCGAAACCAACTGGGGAAAACAGCCGAACCAGTTTCCTATTTTGTATGCATTCTCTTCCGATGGCGAGGAAAGAAGAATACAAGATGCAGGTTACGATGGTCTTCTGAATGAGGAAGAAGCAATAAAATTTGGGACTAATTTTGTGAATCCAGTTACAGGAGAATTAGACCCTGCGGCAGATGATTTTGTGTTTTATCTTTCCGATAGATTTCGAGGTGAGCAAGCGTCTTCGGTTACAGAGCGTTACAAATATTTCCGAAATCCAGATGGTAATTCCCAAGCCAGTTCTTTGGAGGTTTCTTCCCAAACTCCTGATGCAGAAGATATTAATGGAGATTTTAACTTAGACCAAAATGAAAGTTACAACCAATATACGGTAAATTTGGATCCTGCAAGTATGGCTCTTAATCAAAATTTTATTGTTGATGTAAAAGAGGTGAGAACTCGTTTCCAAAACGGACAAGAAGGAAGTAATAAATGGTATCTTTTCAGGATTCCTGTGTCTCAGTTCGATACCGATGCAGGCGAGGCTTCTAATGATGTTTTGAATAATGTACGATTTGCAAGAATCCTTTTAGATGGTTTCGATAATACTTCTACACTGCGTTTAGGAACTTTGGATTTGGTTCGTTCGGATTGGAGAAAATATCCTAAAAATATCGCATTCAGCACTTTGCCTCCAAACCCGACAGTTCCGGATAACGAAGGTTCTATTTTGGTAAATACCGATGATTTCTTTGTAGGAAGTGTCAATTTGGAAGAAAATGCCAATGGTTTGCCACCGTATGTTTTGCCACCAGGAATTGAAAGACAGGTGCTTAGTGGTAATGCAGGTGCACAAAGACAGAACGAGGCTTCTTTATTTATGAAGTTTTTAAACTTAGGAAACGATGCCAAAGGAGTTACCAAAAATACCAATTTGGATATGCGTAGATACAAAAAACTGAAACTTTTTGTACACGCCGAAGATATAAAACCAGGAGCTGCCAGCAATGCATTAGACGAGGAAGCCAAATTCTTCATCCGTTTTGGTAGCGATGCTACGGATAATTATTACGAATACGAAGCATCATTGAAATATACGGCTCTTAATGCTAAATCGCCATTGGAAATTTGGCCAATAGAAAATGAGGTAGATTTGGATTTGGACAACTTTATTTCTGCAAAAATGAAACGGGATAGAGATGCAATGGATTTAATCGCACACCGATATTATTATGCAGATTATGGGGATAATCACAAAAAAATCTATGTGAAAGGTCGCCCGAGTTTGGGTAACATTACTACGATGATGATTGGGGTGAGAAACACATCTCGACAATCCAAAGATTTGGTACTTTGGGTCAACGAAATCCGATTGGCGGAAATAGAAAACAAAGGCGGATATGCGGGGAATGCGAGTCTTAATTTCAACCTTGGAGATTTTGCTGTGGTTAATGCCAATGCGGCTTATTCTACAGTTGGTTTCGGAGCAATAGACCAAAAACCTGCCGAGCGTTCGCAGACCACCAATTCTGCATTCAATATCAATGCGACGGTAAATGTGGATAAATTTATTCCTGAGAAAGTCGGGATGAAAATTCCTGTGAATTATTCTTACACTCAAACCATCGAAGACCCGAAATATAGCCCGATAGATAGCGATGTAGAATTTAAAAAAGCAACCAACCAAAGCGAACTGAAAAAAGTGGCAAGAACCTACACCCAACAGCGGAGCATTGGTGTTGTAAATATGCGTAAAGAACGGATGAATGATAACAGAAAACCACGTTTTTATGATGTGGAAAATGTTTCTGTAACCGCAATTTACAACGATGATTATTATCGAGATGTTTATACCAAAAAGAATTATCGACAATACCTGAGAGGTTATATAGATTATAATTACAGTTTCAAACCGTATGTTCTAAAACCTTTTAACAAAATTGTGAGCGATACAGCGAAATCCTATAAATATTTAAGATGGATAAAAGAGTTTAATTTTAATCCTATTCCGACCAGAATTTCCTTCCGTACAGAATTGGATAGAAATTATAACGAACTGCAATTCCGAAATATAGATGCGATTTTGAATGGTGGGCAAGTGAATGATTTTGATGTGTTGAGAAACAGAAACTTCCACTTCGGTTGGCAATATAATTTAGGTTTTAATTTTACTAAGTCTTTGAAGATGGAAATTAATTCCGCAACACGCACGTTGAACGATAATATTTCGCCCAACATGATGAGTACAAAATCCATCTTTGAAAATCCGTTCCGAGCAGGGCGACCAATTCTTTATAATCATAGGATTCAACTGAATTACAGATTGCCGTTCGAGTTTCTTCCATTTATAGATTTTATGAATGCTGAGGTCGGTTATGGACTTACTTATAATTGGAATGCACGCTCCACCGTTTTGCTGAATAGTGCAGAAGGCAACTTAGGAAATATCTCGCAGAATACCAATAATATTGTAGCAACTTCCACGGTAGATATTCCGAGATTGTTTGGCAAGTTCAAATTCTTCCAAGAAATAGAACAAAAAATGCGTAAACGAAAAGCAGAAATAGATTCCCTAAACAATGCTTATAACGAAGCGGCTCTTAAAAAAGGAAAGAAAGATAAATTCTTCGTGTTTACACCATATAAAGGTTATAAATTTAAAAATAAATTAACGCCAGTGCAAAGTATTGCTTACGCACTTACATCTATAAAACAGTTGGATATTTCTTATAACGAAAACAACGGTACAGTTTTACCGGGCGTATTGGCGACTCCTAATTTCTACGGTTATGGGCAAGGAATTGGTGGACCAACATTTGGTTTCCTTCTCGGTTCGCAGGCAGATATTAGGCGAACAGCCATTGAAAACGGTTGGGTAAGTGGCTCGGAATTGATGACCGACCCTTTCACACAAATGAATGCCAAAACGCTTGATGCCAATCTGCAAATTATGCCGATGAATGATTTGAGAATTGATTTGAAAGCAATGATGAGGCAGAATAGAAATTTGGTGCAAAGTGGCTTTAATATAGATGCCGATCCATCTACACCTTACTTCGATTTTTCATTCCAAAACGAATTGGTAACTTATTCTCGTTCCGCTTGGATGTTTAGAACCTCCTTCAAATCAGGAGATGATATTTATAGAGACCTTATTGCCAATGCCAAAACTATTTCGGCAAGTATGGGAACGCCATTGCTGGCAGATGGTTATGCAGACGGCTATGGTTTAGCCAACTCTTATATATTAGTTCCAGCGTTCCAAGCTGCGGTGGAAGGTCGCTCGGTAAAATCTATGAGCAATCCTAAGAAAGTAGGCTTCCCACTTCCGAATTGGAATATCATTTATTCAGGATTGAGAAATTTCCCGATGATAAACAGCCAGTTCTCCAAGTTCGATGTATTACATTCTTATACTTCTACATATACAGGTGCAGGCATACAATCCAACGTAGATTTCTACAACGACCAATTGTCCAGAGATGTTAATAATAATTTTGTAAATCCATACATATTCTCGCAAGTTGGTTATGTAGAATCTTTCGCTCCGCTTTTGGGTGCAGATGTTACATTGAGGAATAATATGCAGTTGAGAGCTCAGTATAATAAAGATAGAATGTTGATGCTCGGTTTGGTTAATCAAACACTCACGGAAGACGATAGTAAAGAATATATTGTCGGTTTTGGTTATATCATCAAGGATTTGAAAATGAAACTCAACATCAAAGGTAAAACCAAAAATGTGGTAAGCGATTTGAATATCCGAGGAGATTTTTCTTTGCGAGATAGCCGAACCAGAATTACCAATATTCTGTTAGAAGACTCCCAAGTTACTGGCGGACAACGATTATTGGGAATAAAACTAAGTGCAGATTATAACGTATCGCAGAATTTCAACGTGAGATTTTTCTACGACCAACTGATGACGAAGTATAAAATATCCACCGCATTTCCGCTTTCCACGGTGCGTGCAGGGATTACAGCAACCATCAATTTTGGTGGGATGGGTGGCAATTAATATTTGTTGATAAATTAATTTGTGAAAGTTATTTATTTAGACTAAATTTGAATCGTTTAATAAACCATTTCAAATGAATACACCAGCAGAACTAAAGTACACAAAAGACCATGAATGGGTAAAAATTGAAGGCAATGTAGCCGTTGTAGGAATTACCGATTTTGCACAAGGCGAATTGGGAGACATCGTTTTCGTAGATGTAGATTCCGTAGATGATGAGCTGTCTTCCGGAGATGTTTTCGGTAGCGTAGAAGCTGTGAAAACTGTTTCCGATTTATTCTTGCCACTTTCGGGTAAAGTAATAGCGTTTAACGAGGCTTTGGAAGATCAGCCAGAACTTCTAAACAGCGATCCTTACGGAGAAGGTTGGATTATTAAGATTGAAATCTCTGCTGATGCAGACCAATCCGAACTTCTAAGTGCAGATGAGTACCAAGCTACTCTTGGATAAAAAACGCCACATAATAATTAAGATTTTGCCCATTTATTGGGCATTTCTTACTTATATACTACTCAGGAAAAATTCGGGGATTGCGTTAGATTATTGGTTTATATTTCCTGGGATAGACAAGGTGGTTCACTTCGCAACATTTACTGTTTTAGGATTTCTACTAAAACTTTCTTTTCCAAAAATGAAAACTTTGTTTTTCGTTTACATTATTCTTATTTACGCCTTTCTTACAGAGATTTTGCAAGACCAAATGAAGCTTGGTCGTTCACTCGAAACATGGGATATTATCGCAGATTTTGCAGGAGCAATGTTAGGGTTTGTTTTGTGTAGAATTTTGGTTGTTAGAAGATTAAACTAACATTCTTTCTCGGAGAAATGGTATTTCTATTTGGCTCAATTAAAGTCATTTAGAATGTTTCCTTTATTCATATTTCTAATATAGCTTAATCAAATTAAAATTGCATAATCATTACTTTGTGAGCGAGTTCAAAATATCTGATTTTGAATAAATAGCATCGTTAATTTTACAATATCATAGACTTAAATAACTTCTATAAAAACGAAAAAAAATAAAAAATAAGGGCTTATTATTTTTTTTTATAGAAAAAATATGTACATTTGTGCAATCGATTACATAAAACTAAGTTATGACAAATTATACTTTCAGGTACGCTTCTCATCCCAACGATGCTAAGCAATATGATACGCAACGATTAAGAGAGGAATTTCTTTTGGAGAACCTTTTTGTAGATAATCAGAGTAGTCTCGTTTATTCTATGTACGATAGGTTTATCGTGGGTGGAATAAAACCAACTGATGAACCATTGCAATTGGAAACTATCCCTTACTTAAAATCTGATTATTTCTTGGAAAGAAGAGAACTCGGGATTATAAATGTGGGAGAACTCGGTTTGGTAACTGTTGATGGAGAGGAATTTATGTTAGACAGAAAAGAGGCTTTGTATATCGGGATGGGAGCAAAAGACATCTCGTTCAAAAGTGTTTCGGGTAAACAGGCTTTATTTTATATCAATTCAGCACCTGCTCATCAGCATTTTCCAAATAAAAAAGTAACCAAGGATAATGCAGAAATAGTGCATCTTGGTGATGAAAAATATGCCAATAAACGAATATTGAATAAACTGATTGTGAATAGTATTGTGCAGACATGCCAGTTACAAATGGGGCTTACGGAGTTATTGCCTGGAAATATTTGGAATACAATGCCAGCTCATACTCACGAAAGACGTATGGAGGCTTATTTTTATTTTGATTTAGAAGAGGGGCAAACCATTTCTCATTTTATGGGGCAACCGCAGGAGACTCGACATTTATTTTTACAAAATAATCAAGCTGTGCTTTCGCCAGAATGGTCTATACATTCGGGAGCTGGAACATCCAATTATTCTTTTATTTGGGGAATGTGTGGGGAAAATTTGGATTATGGAGATATGGATGTGTGTTCACCTAAAGATTTAAAATAACTTTTTTTAATTATGGATTTGTTCAAACTTAATAATAAAAATGCACTCATTACTGGTGGAACTCATGGTTTAGGATTGGCAATGGCAGAAGCTTTGGCAACAGCGGGAGCCAACCTAATTATTACTGGAAATACGCCTTATAAAATGGAAACAGCTTTGGAATATTATCGGTCTAAAGGATTTTCGGCTAAAGGATATTTGTTTGATGTAACTAATGAAAAACAGGCTGAAGAAAGTGTAAAGCAGATAATTCAGGATTTTGGGACAGTAGATATTTTGGTTAATAATGCAGGCATTATCCAACGAACGCCCGCAATTGATATGAGAGTAGAAGACTTCCGAAGAGTGATAGATGTAGATTTGGTAGGTCCTTTTATTATGTCAAAATTAGTAGCTAAATATATGATAGAACGCCGTGAGGGTAAAATAATCAATATCTGTTCTATGATGAGTGAGCTGGGCAGAGATACTGTTTCCGCATACGCTGCAGCAAAAGGCGGACTGAAAATGCTAACAAGAAATCTTGCTACAGAATGGGCGAAATATAATATCCAAGTTAATGGTATTGGCCCAGGATACTTTGCAACATCGCAAACAGAGCCAATCCGTGTAGATGGGCATCCTTTCAATGAATTTATTATAGGGAGAACACCAGCACAGCGTTGGGGGAATCCCGAAGATTTAGGCGGAGCAGCTGTGTTTTTAGCTTCCAAAGCCAGCGATTTCGTCAATGGGCAAATCATCTATGTCGATGGTGGTATTTTGGCAACCATCGGAAAACCATCAAATGAATAAAATTATAAATTATGAGTACTTTTAATAAACCTTTTATTACAGATAATTTTCTATTAACCAATAAGTTTTCAGAAGAATTGTATTTTAATTATGCTGAAAAACAACCTATTATAGATTATCATTGTCATCTTTCTCCAAAGGATATTGCAGAGGATAGAGTGTTTGAAAATATTTCTAAAGTATGGATTGCAGGCGATCATTACAAATGGCGAGCAATGAGGACTTTAGGCGTAAATGAAAACCTAATAACAGGAAATGCTTCCGATGAAGAAAAGTTTCTTGCATGGGCGAAAACCGTACCTTATACAATGAGAAACCCATTATACCATTGGACGCATTTGGAGTTATCCAGATATTTTGGTATAAATGAATTATTGAATGAAAATAATGCCTTGGAAGTTTATGCTAATGCTTCATCTCAGTTGCAAAATCCTGAGAAATCTACTAAGGGATTATTGAAAATGATGAATGTAGAAACCGTTTGTACAACCGAAGATCCTATTGATACATTAGCTTATCATCAAAAAATGAATGAGCAAAACTTTGGTATTCATGTAAGTACAGCGTTTCGTCCTGATAAAGCAATTCTTATCGAAAATACAGACTATACCCAATATTTACAACAGTTGGCTGAGGTTTCGGGTATAGAAATTACATCTTATACATCGCTAAAAGATGCCTTATTGAAGAGAGTAGAATATTTTAATGCCAATGGTTGTAAGTTATCCGATCATGGACTTAATAACATTTCTTTTGAAAATTTCAAAGATAATGAAATCGATTACATTTTTGAAAAAAGGTTGAAAAATGAACCACTTTCTGAGAAAGAAATCAATCAATTCAAAACAGCAATTTTACTTTTCTTAGGAGAAACTTATCATCAATTTGGTTGGGTACAGCAGTTCCACGTTGGTGCATTGAGGAATAATAATGAAAGAATGCACCGCATCTTGGGTCCCGATACAGGGTGGGATTCTATCGGAGATTTTCCGCAGGCAGAAAACCTTTCCAAGTTTCTAAATGCATTGGATAATAAAGATAAACTTACTAAAACTATTATCTACAATCTAAATCCTGCGGATAATGAGGTAATGGCAACTATGATAGGGAATTTTAACGATGGTTCTGTAAAAGGCAAAGTACAGTTCGGTTCCGGATGGTGGTTTTTAGATCAAAAAGATGGGATGACCAAACAGATGAATGCACTTTCCAATATGGGGCTTATAAGCTGCTTTATCGGGATGCTTACAGACTCCAGAAGCTTTTTATCTTATCCAAGACACGAATATTTTAGAAGGCTGTTGTGCAATCTTTTTGGTGAAGATATAAAGAATGGAGAACTGCCCGCAGATATGGAGTTTATCGGTAAGATAATTTCTAATATTTGTTATTTCAATGCAAAAGAATATTTTGATTTTTAAGTATTAAATATTAGAATAAAATTAAGCTAAAGACGACCAAACAAATTTTGGTAAAAAATTAGAATTATGTGTAGAGTAGTAACTTTTGGAGAGATATTATTAAGGCTTTCACCACCCGGGCATTTGCGACTTTCCCAAGCCACCAATATGGATATGTATTACGGTTGTGCAGAAGCTAATGTAGCTGCTTCTTTGGCAAAGTTTGGCTTACCCGTGAAATTTGTTACTGCTGTACCACCTAACGAACTTGGGGAATCCTCCGTTAGTATGTTGCGTTCTTTCGGTGTAGAACCTGTGGTAAAAGTACAAGGGAAACGCTTGGGAATTTATTATTTCGAGCAAGGAGCATCCGAAAGACCGGGAAAAGTGGTTTACGATAGGGAAAACTCTTCTTTTTCAGATTTGAAAAAAGGAATGATTCCTTGGGATGAAATCTTCCAAGATGCCGATTGGTTTCATTGGTCAGGCATTACACCATCACTTTCGGAGGAACTTGCAGCAATTACCAAAGAAGCTTTAGAAGCAGCAGAACGCAGAAATCTTACTATCTCTGCAGACCTCAATTATCGTCCTACACTTTGGAATTATGGGCGTAAGGCAAAAGAAATAATGCCAGAACTCATTGCCTATTGCGATGTCATTTTAGGAGGAATTGCGGAATCCGAATCTGTAATGAATGTAGAAAAAACAGAGCAAGATACAGAGGAACAAGTATATATAAAATGGAAAAAAGCATTTCCAAAACTCAAGTATATTTTATCTACGCAGAGGCTTTATGCAGATGCTTCGTCCAACGGTGTAAGTGCCTCGTTTTTCGATGGCGAAAGACTTTTACATTCTAAGGAATATCATATTTCACATATCGTAGATAGGATAGGAGCAGGAGATGCTTTTATGGCAGGAATTATTTATGGATTGATTAATTGGAAACAAGACCATAAAACTGCATTAGAATTTGCAACAGCTGCAACCTGCCTGAAACACTCTATCTCGGGAGACATAAACTTAGCAACAGTAGAAGAAATAAAAGCTCTGATGGCGGGCTTCGGAGGAGGTAGAGTTTCCAGATAAATAATTATTAAAACAAAAAATTAATTAAATAAAAAAATAAAAAAAATGGCTAAAAAAGTTGTAACCTTCGGGGAAATTATGTTGAGACTTTCAACACCAGATTTTAAAAGATTTGTACAAGCAGACTCATTCGATATTACTTATGGTGGAGGAGAGGCAAATGTATCTGCTGCATTATGTAATTATGGCTTGCAAGGAACATTTGTAAGCAAAGTCCCTGAAAATCCTATAGGGCAATCCGCAATTAACCACCTTAGAAGATACGGTGTAGATACACAATTTGTAGCCAGAGGTGGCGAAAGATTGGGAATTTATTTTCTGGAAACTGGGGCATCTATGCGTGCATCCCAAGTGGTTTACGATAGGGCACATGCTTCTATTGCAGATGCTGATATTTCAGATTTCGATTTAGATAAAATTTTTGCAGATGCAGAGTGGTTTCATACAACAGGCATTACGCCAGCACTTAGCGATAAATCTGCCAAGCTGACTTTGGAAATGCTAAAAGCCGCAAAAGAAAGAGGTGTAACTACAAGTATAGACCTTAATTTCCGTAAAAAACTTTGGACTAAAGAAAAAGCCAGAGAAGTAATGACGGAGCTTTGCCATTATGTAGATGTTTGCATTGGTAATGAGGAAGATGCAGATTTGTGCCTCGGTTTCAAAGCAGCAGATACAGATGTTACCAAAGGGGAACTGAATTTAGATGGCTATAAAGATGTCTTCCAACAAATGAAAGAAAAGTTCGGATTCAAATTCATAGCTTCTTCCCTTCGTGAAAGTTATAGTGCAAGTGATAATGGTTGGAGTGCATTGGTTTACGACGGTACAGATTTTTATCATACCAAAGAATACCAAGTGAGAATAGTGGATAGAGTAGGTAGTGGAGATTCTTTTGCAAGCGGGCTTATCTACGGTTTGGTTACAGGTATGCCGATGAAACAAGCTGCCGAATTTGGAGTAGCAGCCAGTGCTTTGAAACACACTATCCCAGGAGACCTAAACCACGCAACATTATCCGATGTTAAAAATCTAATGGAAGGAGATGGTAGCGGACGTGTACAAAGATAAATACTAAAGAAAAATGATTGTTGATACTATAAATAATGCAGGGAAATACAGTGGGTTGCATCCGCTGTTTTCCCGAGTATTTCAGTTCATTACCGAAAATGATGTAAAAACCATTCCCGATGGAGTTGTAGAAATAGCAGAAGGTCTGAAGGTAATAATCTCTTCCAAAATGGGTAAAACCAAAGAAGAGAGTTTGCAGAAATTTGAATGTCATAACAAAAATATCGATATACAAGTTTGTGTAACAGGTAAGGAAACCATTGCTTGGAAACCAAGAGAAAAATGCAAACAGCCTAAAGGGGAATACAATACAGAAAAGGATGTCTTGTTTTATAACGACGAGCCAGATACCTTTTTTCAGATAACAGAAAATCAGTTTGTTATTTTCTATCCAGAAGATGTACACGCCCCAATGATTGCTGATGAGGTGATAAAAAAATTAGTGTTCAAAATAAAAATTTAATACAAAATAATATTATGAATAATATACAAAAAGTTTCGGAAGCTATTGTTTCACAAGGGATTTTACCATTGTATTATAATACCGATGAAGAAGTAACTTTGCAGATTTTAAAATCCATTTATCGTGCAGGAATTCGTGCAGTAGAATATACTAATAGAGGAGAAACAGCACTACATAATTTCCGCAAAATGGTAGAGTTGCGTAATGCCGAAATGCCAGATTTGCTTCTGGGAATAGGAACTATTAAAAATCTTTCTCAAGCAAAAGATTTTATGCAAGCAGGTGCAGACTTTTTTATCAGTCCGGGATTTGTTCCCGAAGTTGCAGAGTTTCTTATAAGTAAAGATAAATTTTACAGCCCAGGATGTATGACTCCATCCGAGATTATAGCTGCGGAAAATGCAGGAATTACCTTTATAAAACTTTTCCCCGGAAATATGTTAGGACCAAGTTTTCTTAGCGGAATCAAGGATATTTTTCCAAATCTAAAATTTATGCCAACAGGAGGTGTAGATACTACAAAAGAAAATATAGAAAGCTGGTACAAAGCTGGAGTTTCTGCGGTTGGTATGGGTAGCAAACTTATAAGTAAAACACTAATGGCAGAGAAAAATTATGAAAAGATTGAAACTGAAACCCGCAAGGTTTTAGACATTATTCAATCCATCAAATAGCAATTAATTCAATTAAAAAAACGGATTATGGACAAGGTATTGAATCCCAAGGCAACCAATTACAGATGGTCTATTTGTATACTACTTTTTGTAGCAACAACCATTAATTACCTCGATAGGCAGGTGCTTTCCCTCACTTGGAAAGATTTTATCCAGCCCGAATTTCACTGGAATAATAACGACTACGGAAACATTACAGCATTATTTTCCATTTTCTACGCTATCAGTATGCTTTTCGCTGGGAAGTTCGTAGATTGGATGGATACCAAGAAAGGATTTCTTTGGGCTATTTTCGTATGGTCGGTTGGTGCAGTATTGCATGCATTTTGTGGTATTGCAACTTCTGGGATTATCACTGGGAATTGGTTGGTGGGCTTTACCGAATCCAAAGAAGTTATAGGAGGAATACAAGATGTTTCTCGGGTTATTAATGTAAGTGTTACACTTTTCATATTTGCCAGATTTGTATTGGCAGTTGGGGAGGCTGGTAATTTCCCGGCAGCTATAAAAACTACAGCAGAGTATTTTCCTAAAAAAGACCGTGCATTGGCTACCAGTATTTTCAATGCAGGAGCTACGGTTGGTGCATTGGCAGCTCCATTAAGTATTCCATTTATTGCGAAATCTCTTGGTTGGGAATGGGCGTTTATTATTATCGGTGCATTTGGATTTGTATGGATGGGTTTTTGGACTTTTATGTACAAAAAGCCTCATCAGCATCCGAAAGTTAATGAAACCGAGTTGGCTTATATTCAACAAGATCAGGATGAAGATGTTGCCGTGCAAGATGCTTCTACACAAGATACTGAAAAAGCAAAATTTTCTATTTTAGATTGTTTTAAATACAAACAAACTTGGGCATTTGTATTTGGTAAATTTATGACCGATGGCGTTTGGTGGTTCTATTTATTTTGGACACCAGCATATCTTAGTTCAGTTTATGGAATGAACAGTACGCAAAGTGCTTTACCATTATTCGTTCTTTATATCCTCACACTTTTGTCTATTATCGGAGGATGGTTGCCAAGATATTTTGTAGATAAAATGGGGATGAATCCTTATAATGGCAGAATGAGAGCGATGCTTATTTTTGCATTTTTTCCTCTCTTAGCACTTTTAGCACAACCTGGCGGAACCATTACTTATTGGATTCCAGTGCTTATTATCGGTATTGCAGGAGCAGCTCATCAGGCGTGGTCGGCCAATATATTTTCTACCGTAGGAGACATGTTCCCCAAACGTGCTATAGCTACAATTACCGGAATAGGAGGTATGGCAGGCGGAATCGGTTCGTTTCTCATTAATAAAAGTTCTGGTGTTTTGTTTGATTTTTCTCATAAACATTGGACAACGGTAGATGGCGAACCTCTCTTGCAAAAATATCCTCATTTTTTAAACGAACGTATTCCGGACAAGTTTTTTGATGAATTAAGAGCTTCCGGAGTAGCAGTTGCAGATGGCATTGATAAAGGCTATATGATTATTTTCTCAGTCTGTGCAGTAGCATACCTTATCGCATGGATAGTAATGAAAACATTGGTGCCAAAATATAAAGTAATAAAATAAATTAGATATGGAAACACAAACAAAACCAAAACTGAACCGAGAATTACTCGGTAAACAAAATATATATCCCATAAAAGTTTTACAATTTGGTGAGGGAAATTTCCTCAGGGCTTTTGTAGATTATGCTTTTTATAGGTTGAATAATGAGTTGAATTTCGATGCAGGAATTGCTGTCGTACAACCATTACCTGGAGGTTTGGTAAATAAGCTTCAGGAACAAGATTTCCTCTACACTCTTTTCTTGAATGGTGTGAAAAATGGTGAGAAAATACAGCGTAAGGAATTGGTTGATAATATTGTACAAGGAGTTAATCCTTATACGGAATTTCAAAAATATTTAGAACTTGCAAAATCTGAAACCCTACAATTCGTAATTTCTAATACAACAGAAGCAGGAATAGAGTTTGTAGAATCAGATATTATATCGGATGAGTGTCCAAAATCTTTCCCCGCAAAATTAGCAGTTTTTCTTTACAAAAGATTTCAGTTTTTTAATGGGGATAAAACTAAAGGATTGGCGATTATTCCTTGTGAGTTAATCAATTATAATGCAGATACGCTAAAGGATATTTTGCACCAATACATACAACTTTGGAATTTGGGCTCAGAGTTTGGAATTTGGATAGACGAGGCTTGCACGTTTCATAATACATTGGTAGATAGGATTGTACCAGGATATCCAAAAAATGAGATAGAAGAATACAACAGCCGATTGGATTATGCGGATAGTTTTATGGTAACTGCAGAACCATTCTTTCTTTGGGTTATAGAAGGCGATGAAAAATTGAAAGAGCAATTGCCATTTCACAAAACCAATTTGGATGTAAAAATTGTGCCGAATATGCAACCATACAGAACCAGAAAAGTAAGAATCCTAAATGGCATACATACAGCAATGGTACCTTTATCTATTCTCTATGGCAACGAAACGGTGCAGCAAACGGTAGATAATCCTTTTACTGCTGATTTCGTGCAATCAATTACATTTGGTGAAATTGTACCAACATTGGATATGGATAAAGATGAGTTGAAGCTCTTTGCAGAAGAGGTATTAGACCGTTTCAGAAATCCTTTTATTAAACATCAACTATCGGATATTGCTCTCAATTCCGTATCCAAGTTCAAGGTAAGAGTTTTGCCTACAATTTTAGAATATTATAAACTGAATAACAAAATTCCGATTAATTTAGTCTTCGGTTTTGCTTGTTTATTACGCTTCTACAAAGGCACTTGGGATGGCAAGCAACTTCCTGTAAGAGACTCTGCAGATGTTGTGGAAACTTTTAGTAAAATATGGCAAAATCAGGAAATAGATGCAGTTGTTACACAAGCTTTGGCAAACGAAGAATTTTGGGGAGAAAACTTGAATGAGATTTCAGGATTGAAAGAGGCAATTGCATTAGCTATAAATGAAATAGAAGCTAATGGTATCGAGCAAGGTTACAAAAACTATAACAATTACTTTTCCTAAAAACATAAAACAATGCAGAAAAAATTAATTAAAGTAAATCCTTCGGATAATGTTATTGTTGCATTGTCGGATATTCTAAAAGGAGATACAATCAATTTTGAAGGTCAGGAATTTACAGCCGTTACCGATATTCGGGCTAAGCATAAAATGGCAGAAAACGACTTTCAAATAGGCGATGAAATATTAATGTACGGCGTTTTGGTAGGCAAAGCCAATCAACCGATAAAACGTGGAGAAGTACTGACAACAGATAATGTAAAACACCAAAGCACAACTGTTACAGGCAAGCAAGATACATTATTATGGGTTGCTCCAAATGTAGAAAAATATAAGGATAAAACATTTTTGGGATACCATCGGGAAGATGGGCAAGTCGGTACAAAAAATGTATGGCTGTTTTTTCCACTCGTATTTTGTGAAAATAAAAATATTGAAAAACTAAAAGATATTTTTGAAAATGAGTTGTTGCCTAAAAAAGAAGATTCCTACAAACTACTCTTGCGTTCCCTTGTAGAAAACAAAGCAGTAGAAGAGGTTTCTGCTAAGGAAAAAAATGAAAATCTGTTAGATAACATAGAGGTTAAATTCATTAGCCACCAAGGAGGATGTGGAGGAATAAGACAAGATGCTGTGGGACTTGCAAAGCTTTTAGCAGGATATGTTAATAATCCCAATGTTGCAGGGGCAACAGTGCTTAGTCTTGGTTGTCAAAACTTGCAGATAGATATTTTTCAGAAAGCATTGAAAGACATTAATCCAAATCTTAATAAAGAAATTCTTATCTACGAACAACAGCAGATAGGCACTGTGGACAAGATGCTTCAGATGATTATAAAAGATTCCTACGAAGCTATTCAGCGGGCTAACCAAATACAAAGAAAACCTGCACCACTATCCAAGCTTTCCGTAGGATTAGAATGTGGCGGTTCCGATGGTTTTTCGGGGATTTCTGCCAATCCTGCTCTTGGCTATGTATCCGATATGATGGTAGCACTTGGCGGAAAAAGTATTCTATCAGAATTTCCCGAACTTTGTGGCGTAGAGCAAGAGTTGGTAGATCGTTGTGTAGATGAGCAAAAGGCAGATAAATTCCTTCATCTGATGAAAGAATTTGAAAAATCCGTAGTCGCTGCAGGTTCAGGATTTGATATGAATCCATCTCCCGGAAATATAAAAGACGGATTGATTACCGATGCTATGAAATCGGCAGGTGCAGCCAAAAAAGGAGGAACTTCTCCTGTCGTAGATGTATTGGATTATGGAGAATACGCTAAAGAATATGGACTAAACCTGCTAAATACACCGGGCAACGATGTAGAAAGTACGACAGCAATGGCAGGCTCGGGAGCCAACGTAATTTTGTTTACCACAGGATTGGGAACTCCAACAGGAAATCCCGTTGCTCCAGTAGTAAAGGTTTCTTCTAACTCTACTTTGGCAAATAAAATGCCTGATATTATAGATGTAGATGCTGGTACGATAATTACTGGTGAAAAAACCATACCCGAAGTGGCAGAGGAAATCTTGGATTATATTATAGAAGTTGCCAGTGGGAATAAAGAAACCAAAGCAGACCAATTGCAGCAGGACGATTTTATTCCTTGGAAAAGAGGGGTTTCACTATAAAAATTTTCACATATTACTATTACGAAAATAGACTTTCAAAATAACTGAAAGTCTATTTTTTATTTTAATGAAACATTTGCTAATCGCTATTTTTTGTAGAATCTCTAAGGATAAGTTTCGGTTCTATTACCACTTTTTTTTG
>JAUNTR010000001.1:20184-23552 GCA_030538575.1 Cruoricaptor ignavus
TATTTTTTGTAGAATCTCTAAGGATAAGTTTCGGTTCTATTACCACTTTTTTTTGTATTTTTTCATCTTCGGTACTTTCAGATTGTTCCAAAAATACTTTTGCAGTCATTCTTCCCATCTCGAGCGGAAACTGATCTACGGAGCTTATAGAGAGTTCTAAAAAGTTGGTAAAAGGCTCATTTGCAAAACCAATTACCGAGACCTCATTAGGGACATCTATATTCCTTGCTTGCAATTCTTTTATCGCACCAAGTGCTACAAAATCACTGGAAGAGAATATAGCATCTGGAGTATTTTCCAATGCAAATAGTACATCTATTGCACGTTGTCCTTCCTCTATATTACTTTTGGTTTTTAATACATAATCTTTATTGTAATCGATATTGTGGTCTGCCAAAGCCTGTTGATAACCACGATGTCTTTCTCGGAAAATTTCTATTTCCAAATCGCCAGATGCAATATGGGCAATCCGCTTGCAACCAGAGTCTATCAGATGTTTGGTTGCTATATATCCACCTGCAAAATCATCTATGGTTACAGAGCTTACGTTATCCATCATTTTTTTTCGGTCGAAGAAAATAAGAGGAATTTTTTCCTTCAAAATTTTTTCTAATGCAGATGTGTTTCTACTGGATGATGAAATAAAAATAGCATCTACATGAGAGCTGATAAGGGTTTCTATATTCTTTGCTTCTATTTCTTCGTTGTTATGGCTTTGGCAAATAATGATATTGTAGCCTTTGGCGTTTAGTTCCTCTTCTATTCCTCGGATAACCGAACCAAAGAAATTGGTATTAATTCTTGGGACGATAACCCCAACATAGTTGCTTTTCCCACTTTTTAATGCCAAGGCAAGTTTGTTTTGTTTGTAGTTCATTTCAGCGGCTGTTTCCAGAACTTTTTTTCTGGTCTTTTCACTAATGTTCGGATTATTGTTTAGAGCCCGAGAAACGGTTGCTGCTGTTATATTTAGCTTTTCTGCTATATCGTATATGGTAACTTTTTCACTCATCGGGTTGTGTTGTTTTTTGGTAATAATTTTATATGATTTTTCTCACACAAATATATTCAATCTATTGATATTAGGAGCATTTTAATGCATATAAAAAATAATATATACTTAATTTTAAAAAAAGGTTAAATTTTCTTTTGCAAATATAAACATAATTTCTATATTTGTAATCGATTACATTAATAAAAACAATGAAAAAGTCTAATATTAAATTCAAACAATTTCCTCGGGAGATAGCGATATTGGTAACCCTTGTCGTAGTTGTAGTTTCGCTTTTTGCTTGTGCGACAAGAAAAACATCAGCAACCAAAGAACAAGGCTATTTCCCAATGGAAGAAATGCTTAGATTAGAGAAATCTATTAAAGAACCAAAATTTAAAAATGTTACTTACAATATAGTAGATTTTGGTGCTGTTGCTGATGGTAAAACTTTGGCAACCGAAAGTATTAGAAAAGCTATCGAAGTTTGTTCTAAAAACGGTGGAGGAAGAGTGGTTGTCCCCAAAGGTAAATTTCTCACAGGTCCTATTCACCTCGATAATTATGTGAATCTGCATTTGGAGGAAGGAGCAGAGTTGCTTTTTAGTACAAATCTAAACGATTATTATCCTTTGGTTCACACTTCTTTTGAAGGAATGGAGTTGATGAATTATTCCCCGCTTATTTATGCCAAAAATAAAAAAAATATTGCCGTAACTGGAAAAGGTGTTCTGAATGGACAAGCGAGTGATAAGCATTGGTGGCCTTGGAAAGGAAAAACCAAAGAAGGCGAAACTTTCGGATATGTAAAAGGCGAACCGAGTCAGTTGGATTCCGTTGGAGTTCCTGCTCTTATGAATTGGGCTGCTAAAAATACACCTATTAAAGACAGAATTGCTGGGAATGGAAGATACTTGCGTCCTAATTTTATAGAACCTTTTGAATGCGAAAATGTCTTAATACAAGGTGTGAAAATCATTAATGCTCCTTTTTGGATTTTGCATCCTTATAAAAGTAATAATGTAATTATAGATGGTGTACATATAGAAAGCCATGGACCAAATAATGATGGTTGCGATCCAGAATACTCTAAAAATGTGGTGATTAAAAACTCCATATTCAATACAGGAGATGATTGTATAGCCATAAAAGCAGGACGAGATGCGGAAGGCAGACGAATAGGCATAACAACAGAAAACCTGATTGTAAGAGATTGTAAAATGATAGACGGACATGGCGGAGTGGTAATTGGTAGCGAGATGTCTGCAGGCGTTAGAAACGTATATGTGTATAATTGCCAAATGGATAGTCCAGAATTGGATCGAGCCATCCGTATAAAATCTAACCGATTGAGAGGTGGCTTTGTAGAAAATATGTATGTAAAAAACCTTACCGTAGGACAAGTGAAACAGGCGGTTCTCCACATTACTTTAGACTACAGTATCTATGGCGGAAATAGCGAAGGGAAATACGATCCTAAAGTTTCTAATATTTTGTTAGAAGATGTAAATGTGAAAAATGCAGGCAAATATGCAATTTTTGCCGATGGCTTAGAAACATCAACCATAGATAATATTACGTTTAGGAATGTTACGATAGATAAAGTAAAGAAAGACTTTATGCTAAAACATGTGAAAAACCTAAAGTTGATAGATACTTACATCAATGGAATAAAAACCAATAATGGTTCAATAATAAACAAATAATCAAGCTATATGAAAAATAATACAATAAAGCTGACTTGTATAGCTGCAGCATTTTTCCTTGGGGCAGATGCATTTGCACAACGGAGTAACGATACCATAACTCGTGAGAAAAAAATAGATGAGGTTGTTGTAATCGGTTACGGTACAGCAAGAAGACAAGACTTAACCGGTTCGGTTTCTACCGTAACAGGTACTGATTTGCAAAAAGTGCCTATATCCAACGTAGCCGAAGCACTAACTGGTAGAATTGCAGGGGTGAATATTACATCTTCCGAAGGTTCCCCAGATGCAGAAATAAATATTAGAGTAAGAGGTGGTGGTTCCATCACACAAGATAGTTCACCATTGATTATTGTAGATGGATTTCCTGTAAACAGCCTTGGAGATATTTCATCTTCGGATATCGAAAGTATGACTATCTTAAAAGATGCTTCTTCCACAGCAATATATGGCTCCAGAGGTTCTAACGGGGTTGTATTGGTAACTACCAAAAGTGGCAAATCTGGGAAGTTGGCAGTTAATTTTAATTCCTTTACAGGTTTCAAAAGAATTGCAAAACGTATTAATGTTTTAAATCCTTATGACTACGCCACTTGGCAGTACGAATATGCATTAATGAAAAATGATGTGCAGAGCTACGAAAGATATTTCGGAACTTGGGCAGATATAGG
>JAUNTR010000001.1:23652-52445 GCA_030538575.1 Cruoricaptor ignavus
TGAAAAATGATGTGCAGAGCTACGAAAGATATTTCGGAACTTGGGCAGATATAGGACAATACAGAGGTTACCAAGGAACAGATTATCTGGATGAAATCTACGGAAATACTGGTACAGTATATAGTAATGATATTAATGTTAGAGGAGGAGATAGTAAGCTCAGCTATAGCCTGAATTTAGCCAATTATTTAGAAAATGGGATTATGCTTCGCTCTGATTTTCGCAGAGATAACTTATCCTTAAATATAAAAAATAAAGCATCTAATAAGATAGATTTAGGGCTTACATTCAGATATTCCAATACCGTAATCGGTGGAAGTGGAGCAAACGAGCAGCAGGAATATTCTTCCTCTGATGCACGGCTAAGACACAGTATTGGCTATTCCCCAATATACCTGCCTGGCTTAACAACCGATGATACCGATGAAGCAGTTGCAGGTTATCTTGTAAATCCATTTATTGCAGTTGCAGATAATGATAGAAGCAGAGAACGAAGAAACTACAATATTTTGGGAACATTCAGTTGGAAACTTAATAAATATCTAACATTCCGAAGTGATAATGGTTTCGACTATTACAGGTATTTAGATAGTAGATTCTATGGGCGTTCCACGTTCTATGTACAAAATATTCCATTGGCAGAAAACCAAAGACTACCAGCACTTATTTTTGGACAAAGGGAAGATAAAAGATTCCGAACAGCCAATACATTATCCTTCGATTCCAGAAGTTTATTAGGAAATAATCAGAAACTTAGAGTTTTGCTTGGTCAAGAATTTATCAATACACAACAAAACAACCTTACCAATACATTACACGGGTTTCCAGAGTTTTTTACTTTTGATAATGCACAACGCCTTACCAATCTTGGTAAACCACAGAGTGTGAACAATATATATTATCCAGATGATAGATTGCTGTCTTTCTTTGGTCGTGTAAATTATGATTTGTTCAACAAGTATTTGGTTACCGCAACGCTTCGTGCAGATGGCTCCAGCAAATTTTTGGGAGATAACCGTTGGGGATATTTTCCTTCCGTAGCTGTTGCTTGGAAAATGAATGAAGAAGCCTTCCTTAGAGATGTTTCTTGGATTAATATGTTGAAAATGAGAATAAGCTATGGGCAAGCAGGTAATAACAATATCCCAACAGGGCAAACTGCAAGATTGTTCTATGCCTCAACCAACCAATGGCTAAATGGTGTAAGTAATTTTTTATCACCTTCAAGTATTTTGTATAACCCTGATTTGAAATGGGAAACTACCATTACACAAAACTTAGGTTTAGATTACGATTTCTTCCGAGGTAGAATTTCTGGTTCTGTGGAGGTTTATAAAAACATAGCCAAAGACCTTCTTATCTTATTCCCAATCGAAGGTTCAGGATATCTTAGCCAATATCGCAATATGGGTGAAACCCAAAATAAAGGTATAGAAGCATCTCTGAATGTGGCTGCGATTAGAAAAGATGATTACAACCTAAATCTTTCTTTCAACTTAGGTATTAACCGAAATAGGGTAAATTCTTTGGGAGAGATGGATAGCTTTGGGATAGCTTCTAACTGGGCTTCTACCGCAATCGGACAAGATTTCTTAGTGCAAGTGGGACAACCAGTCGGTATGATTTATGGGTATAGAAATGCAGGCAGATACGAGGTTTCCGATTTCGATTACAATGCTACAACAGGTACTTATACGCTGAAGGATGGTGTGGTAAATGCTTCTACTGTTGTTGGAGCTATACAGCCTGGAACAATGAAGCTAAAAGATTTGAATGGAGATGGAGTGGTAGATGTAAACGATAGAACCATAATAGGAAATACCAATCCTAAACACGTGGGAGGTTTTGTACTAAATGCCAATATCAAAAATTTCGATTTGATGGCAGCCTTCAACTGGAGTTATGGTAATAATGTATATAATGCCAGTAAAATAGAGCATACAACAGTAACTCCATCTGCACCAAACGGACAGTATAGAAACCTACAAACTATAATGCAAAGTGGTTCTCGTTGGACTAATTTGGATATGAATACAGGAACCCTGGTAACCGATCCCGATGCTCTCTCAGCCATGAATGCCAATACCAATATGTGGTCACCTGCAATGGCAAGATTTGTTCTTACAGATTGGGCAGTAGAAGATGGTTCTTTCCTTAGACTTAATACACTTACATTAGGATATTCTTTGCCAGAAGATTTGGTAAACAAATTGAAATTAACCAAAATCCGAATCTATGCAACGGCTAATAATGTTTTCCTTTGGACTAAATATTCTGGTTTAGACCCCGAAGTAAATACTCGTAGAGCAACACCTCTTACACCAGGTGTAGATTATTCTCCGTACCCAAGAAGCAGACAATATATAATGGGAATTAATTTAAGTTTTTAATTAAAATACAATCGATTGCATTATAAATTTAACTAAGTATTATAGATGTATCAGTGCAATCATTAACCAATAATTATAGCGACATGAAAAAAATAATAAAGTTAGTCGGCGTTGCAGCGTTGTCCTTTGCTGTACTTTCTTGCAACAATTTTGGAGAAGAAATTTTGGATACAGATGCTAAATCTACCCTTCCAGACTATGAGATTTTTGCTAATCCGGGACTTACAGAATTGGCATTAGATGGAGTTAAAATGTCCTTTGGTGAAACCAATTCCTATAGAGGGCGGTTTCTACCTTGGTACGGTTTAAATACCGATTCCGAATGGTATAACTCTTCAGAATCTACATCCAACGACAATGCAGATCTTTGCGTGTACGATGCGAAACCGAACAATAGCCAAATGAATACCGTAAACAATGCTTGGGCAATGATTTACCAAGGTATAGAAAGAGCCAATATTGCTATACAAGGCATACGAGCTTATGGTAATCCTCAGCCTGGAAACGAGATGGGTTATCTTTTAGGAGAAGCACTTACCTTGCGTGCCATTTTCTATGCAGATCTTCTAAAAGCTTGGGGAGATGTTCCCGCTCGTTTTACTCCAGTGGATAATAATAACCTTTATGAGCCAAAATCCAGCAGAGATATTATTTATAAACAGCTAATTGCAGATTTGGCAGAGGCATCAGATTTAGTTCCTTGGCCAAATGGAAATTCTGCAACAACTTCTGTAGAAAGAATAAATAAAGCTTTCGTAAAAGGATTGAGAGCAAAATTAGCACTTGCTGCATCAGGATATCAGCAGTATCCCGATGGTGTGCGTAGAAGTACAGACCCAGAACTTTCTGTTCAAAATATGTACAAAATAGCATTGGATGAATCTCGCTCCGTAATCAATAGTGGGACAAGCCAATTAAATCCTTCTTACGAAGATGTTTGGAGAAGATTAATGCAAGAAAACACTTCCGCAGGTGGCGAATCTCTTTGGGAAATCCCTTTTGCAGCAGGTAGAGGACGTATGGTTTTCGTATTCGGTATTAATCACCAAACGGCTAACCAATATCACGAAGCAGGAAATAATAGAGGTGGACAAATTGGACCATTACCAAATGTATTTTATGATTTTGATGAAAAGGATTTGAGGAGAGATATTACCTGTGTTCCGTATAGATGGGGAAGAGCTGTAAATGGTGTAGCAAAGCAAGAATTGGGCAGTTTCAATAGATGGTATTTTGGTAAATACCGATATGAATGGATGACAAGAAGAGTAACTTCCCAAAATGATGATGGTATTAATAAACTCTATATGAGATTGGCAGAGGTTTACCTAATGGCAGCGGAAACAGCCAACGAATTAGAAGGTCCTTCTGCAGCAGCTCCTTATCTAAGAGCGGTTAGAAGCAGGGCTTTTGGTGCAGCAGATCAAGCGGAAAAAGTGAATAATTACATTAATAATTTGACCAGTAAACAAACTATGTTCGATGCCATTGTAAAAGAACACGAGTTTGAATTCACAGGAGAGATGGAAAGAAAACAAGCCCTTATCCGTTGGAATAAACTTGGAGCAAATATGGCAGAAGCTAAACAAAAAATGACACGCCTCAGAAACCGTGAAGGTGAATATGCCGATGTGCCAACAGTGCTATATTATACTTATGAAAGCGATGGAGAAACTTTGAAAATTTATGGCTTGAATAGAGGAGAATATGATAGCCCGGGAACGGAATATACTCAGGTTAATTGGAGTAGCCTTTCCGAATCCAAAATCAATGCTCTATATAGAAATGACCCCGATACCAAACAGTTTTGGCCAATTTGGCAAGTGTTTATAGAACGTAGTAATGGACTACTGACCAACGATTACGGATATTAGGTTATTACACAATATACGGGAAAATAATAAACTTGTCATAGCTATATTGGGAAATATTTCTGGTGTGGGTTGTGGCAAGTTTTTTCTTATAAATACAATTTAAAATCATTCTCTTTTTATTGATGAATTGTAAAAGAGAATCGTACTATTATTAACAATAAAATTCTGTACAATGAAAAGATTTTTATTACTGATTATTATGGTGTTTGCTTTACCACAGATTAAATCTCAAAAGACAGATGTTTGGGATTTTGGAGCAACGCAACTTGATACTTCTGTTTATAATAATTTGCTAAGCGAATCCGTAATCAATTCTTGGTACAATAGTTCTGTTACACCTGGCAGTTCGGGGAGTAATAATACAATGCCAACCAGTTTTACAGCAGGCGATTTGTCTTGGAAAGGAGGAGGCAACGACCGTTTAAGGACTATTAATACAGCGATTACAAGATATGACCAAAATATTGCAGGAGTTTCCGGATATGATGGTAGAGTTTATTGCAATGCAACTACCACATTATCAGATGGATTACCAACTTTGCGATATTATTCCATTTATCTGAAAGAAGATGATAAAATTCAGATTGTTGCAAGAACAGATAGTAATGGATTACTTACTATTGTTTATGCGGAAAACCCGACTTTACAAACGGAAACATTTCCTATTACATCAGCATCAGGTTCTGTTACATCGGTAGATTTTGTTGCCAAGCGAGCAGGATTGTATTATTTTTATGATTCTACTGCTAAACTTAGTATTTATCGGGTATATCGTAAAAATGCAGAATATGTGCAAGTTTCAGGAACTGTAAATGTAGAACAAGCATCGGATATTGGTGGAGATTATAATCTGGTGTTTACCAATACGGCAGGTAAAACTTGGCAAACAACCATTTCAGGTGGAGTTTATAATGTGTCTTTACCAATTGGCGAAACCTATAATGTTGGTTTACAAAATGCAAACGATTACATTGTTGCAGAAGGCGATGTTTTGGAACTAAATAATAATTCTCCATCTGTTATTACTCATAATATAAAAATTTCCAAAGTCAGTCTTTATACGCTTTCGGGTTCTGTAGAAGGACTTGATACAGATATTCTGAATTTAGAACTGGTTTTCACGCCAAATTCCGATTCGGGTTTTGTGCCGTCTGTTATCATTAATAGAGAGAAAGCTACTTATTCTGTTCAATTAGAACCTAACATTAATTATGATATTGAAGCAAAAGGGGTGAATGATTTCCAAGTTACGCCTAATCAGATAGAATTGTCTTCATCCAATATAATTAAAAATCTCGTATTTGCACCTAAACCAACTTTCCCCATTAATATAGAAACTCAGGGATTATCACAAGAGCAGAACAAAGATATACAATGGACTTTTATTAATTTAAACGAAGCAGGATATTCTTATACATTCAATAATTTAGAAAATATTGAGTTGAGAAATGGTGTTTATCAAGTAACATATTCGGGTTTAGATGCTTATCCATTAGAAATGGGCTTAACCTCCAATCTCATCATTAATGGAACTTCTGTTACCAAAACAATTAAATTCAACCCTGTTACTCTTTGGTCTTTTGATGATAAAGTTATCAATTCTGGTTCGTCTGTTTTTTACAAAGGGATAGAACTTACGGGCAATGTAGCAACCAATATTAGTTCTGGGCATTTATTGGTACGCCCTGGATCATCTATAATCATCCCAATAAAACCTAATCATAAGGTTAAAGTGTCGTATTACTATTATGCCAATTTTTCTATTGAAGGTGGAGAAACCATTATCACAAATTCCAAAACAACATCTCTTGTAGAAACTGCCGAATATCTATACACATCAGAAACAGAAGGAACAGTAACCATAGATATTGCTGGTGCAGAAACCTCTTATTTCACAGAAATTAAAATAATACCAAATGTGGAATATAGCGAAACCATAACTGTTGGTGCAGATAAACAATACAAAAGTATAAATGATGCTTTGGCTACTGTTTCATATATGCATAGACCGAATGATGAGCGAGTAACCATTCTCATAGATTCAGGAAATTATGAAGAAATGTTGGTTATTAATGAAAATAATGTAACCTTGAAAAATGCATCTGCCCAACCAAATACGAAATTGACCAATAAAGGTGTAGATATTACAAATGGAGCAGTTAGGATTACCTCTTATTACGGGCATGGTTACAACTATTACAGTATGGGGAATAACCAAAAATGGAATGATGAAGTTTTGCAACGTAATCTCCAAAACGGAACATATTCCTACACCAATACAGGAGCAGGAACAACCAATGGCTCGTATTGGAACGCCACAGTAGTAGTTGATGCTAATGGCTTTGAAGCTGAAAATATTATTTTTGAAAACTCCTTTAATCAATATATTTCACTTAAAGAATCTCAGGATATTTTGGTGGAGGCTTCGGGTAGCAAAGGTATTCGCCCAACAACCGTAGGAAATACATCTGTGCAAAACCGAGCTTTTGTAGAGCGTGCAGCAGCTATAGCTTTTGCTAATAATGCAGATAAAGCCATCCTAAACCAATGCCGAATTGTAGGTCGGCAAGATACTTTCTATGGTGGAACAGGAGCTAGAATAGTCGTTTACAAAGGCGATGTAATGGGGGCTGTGGATTATATTTTTGGAGGAATGACGGCTGTATTTTATCAAACAAATTTAGCAATGAATACCAGCGAGCAATCTACAGATGTAGCTTATATCACAGCAGCTCAGCAGACTTCAGGTAGAGGATACCTTATGTATGAAACCACTGTAACTTCCGCTGAGCCACTCGTAGAAACAGCTTCTATGTATAAATCCAAACCGGGATATTTCGGCAGACCTTGGAGAGCCGATACCAGCGAAGTCGTGTTTTATAATACAACAATAGAAACTTCAGATTTTCCTGCATTCATTGGGGAATCGCTTATACTTCCTTTGGGTTGGCAAAATTCGCTTGGCGGGATTTCTTCTGGAATGTACGAATATGGGACTGTCGAGCAATCTGGTATAGATAACTCATCTCATAGAGCTTCTTGGGCTACAATGCTTTCTGCACCAATACTGAATGATGGCACTGCAATTACAACTTACAATTTTACAAAAGGTAATGATGGTTGGGATCCTATTCCTCAGCTTGTAGCAGGCGATGTTCTTTCTACTCAATTAATTGTAAAAAAATCTGATGCAAAAGTATTTTCGATTGGAAATCAAGTATTTATTTCTAATATTAAAAATGAAACTCAAGTTCAGATATACAATATGAGTGGTAACTTAGTAAAATTATCATTAATAAATAAAAATGCTGATTTTCAGTTGGATAAAGGAATTTATATCGTAGTGCTAAAAGCACAAAACGGCATAAAATCTACAAAAGTATTATCCAGATAAATTTTTAATGGTTTGATAATTGTAAGGTTAAAATGGATTAATTAAAATCATAGCATTGAAATTTGAATGAATATTTAAATTCTATTACCAAAATTTTTTATAGATATGAAAAAGTTTTTTCTACCAATAGCATTTAGTTTAGGGTCGATTTTATTATCTGCACAAAGTTATTATTATGCAGAACCACAAGGCTATGGAGCGGAAACTACGGGCGGAGGAAATGCAACTCCCATAATTGTAGAGGATTACCAATCCTTGAAAGAACATCTCTCATCCGAAGGCTCTAAAGTTATTTTAGTTTCAGGAGAAATTAAATTCGCTCCAGGAGACAGAATTAGAGCAATAGTAAAAGATAAAACACTTATAGGATTGCCGGGAGCTAAATTTACAGCAGAGGAGCAGTCGGCAGACGGTTCTGGTATTTTGGCATTAAGGGAAGGTTCTAAAAATGTTATTATCAGAAATCTTACTTTCGTAGGACCTGGTGCTTGGGATATAAACGGACAAGACAACCTAACGATAGAAGGTGCAAAAAATGTATGGATAGACCATTGCGATTTCCAAGATGGGCAAGATGGGAATTTGGATTTCCGTGGAAATACCGATAATATCACAGTTTCTTGGACTAAGTTTTCTTACCTGAAACCACCAAAAGCAGGTGGAGTTGGTGGGGCAGATGACCACAGATTCTCCAATTTAGTAGGAGCTAATGCTAAAGACGCTCCTGAAGATGGGCATTTTAGCATTACTTGGCAAAATGTTTATTGGGGAGAAGGAACAAAGGAAAGAATGCCCCGAGCAAGAAATGCCCAATTGCATATCCTCAATTCTTATTGGCAAACTTCTGTCTCTGGTTCTCGTGCGATAGGTTTGGGAGGCGGGATTAACAACAGTTTTGTATATGTCCAAAATTCCCATTTTACAAGGGTTGATAGGATTCTCAGCACTTATAAGTCCGATGGTGGTGCAACCTTCATTACGTTCGATGGTACAATAAATGGGGAAGCTAATATAGGGATGGTTCCTACGCCAAGATATTCCGCTACAATTATGCCTGCAAAGGATGTTAGGCGGTTTCTAACAGATAAAACCTGTGGAGCAGGAGCAACTTTGGATGTTTCTATTTCTGGAGAAATAAAGCCTATGAAATGTACCAATACAAAAATAACTAAATGATATGAAGTAAGGAATAGCTTGATATTCATTATATTATAAACCTATAAAGACTGTCGAAAAAAGGCAGTCTTTTTTATTAATCCATTTCAAGAGTTTTCATTTTGGATTTTCTTTATGTTTGTTTTCACTTGGCGGAATGCAAATAACGCTACAAATAATTCAAAAAAAAAGAAGCTATTTTTTTGTAGATAAATAAAAAAGTTATACATTTGTGTAATCGATTACGAAACTGTTTTAATTCTAATAATGAAGCAGTTATTATTTAATTTAAAAAAAATAAGTATTATGAAAAAATTGTTATTTTCTATGTGTGCAACAGCACTTTTGGGGCTGCAAACTCTAACAGCACAAACGAGTAAGGACTGGAATTTTAGTGAAGGCAATTGGCCGAATTATGCAGGCTGGGATGGGCAAGGTATTTCTACAACGGTAGAAGAGCTTGGCTTTGCTTTCAATGTTACCTCTTCCAATCTTATGGGAGCGGTAGAGGCGAGTAACTCGGGAAACTTTCCGCAAGATGGTACTTCTTATACTCATCGTTTAAAATTTAACGGAGGAAGTTATGCTACAGGAAGTACAGAATTTGGAACACCAGTGCAACGTTATATGTATATTAAAGTAGCAGGACCTTCTACGATTTCCATATGGTACAGAAATGGTGGTGGAGGTGCAAGAACCCTTTATCTTACTGATGGTCAGAATGTTTTAACATCTAATACTCATACAGGATCTTCTGCCCCAGATAATCAGCTGGTTACTTACAATTATACAGGTGGTGAAGGATTTATTTATTTGGCGTGCAATTCGGCACTTAATGTCTTTAGAATTACAGCTACCAATGTGTTGCCAAATGAAATATTGTCGGCTAAAGATGTGGCTTTCAATGCACTTTCAACAATAGCGGTTGCTGCTAACGGGAAAGTGTATCTGAAAAAAGTAGATGGGCAAACCGATGTACAAGTTTATACAACAGCAGGACAGCTGGTGAAATCCCTATCTACCAGAGTAGATTCGGAGTTCGATTTACAATCGGGAATCTACATCGTAACACTAAAATCCGAAAGAGGAACTAAATCTCAGAAAGTTTTGGTGAAATAAATTTGGGATTATTCATAGAACAATAAACCAATGTTAATTAGAAGAGCAGTAGCTGATGAGTTGCTGCTTTTTTTTGTGCTGTTTTTTTTCTTTTCAATCGTTTTGTGTTTCGTTTCCAAAGGCAAATGAAGTGTTGATGTTTTTGTAAAATACTTTCTTTTCTAACATAGAAGAATCAAGAATTGTTTGTCTGTTTATTAGCTTTTGTGGAGTTTATTAGTTGGATTAAGAATAGATGAGAGAGGAAATATTTCGCTCATTTTAATCAGTAATATTTTTAATTAATGAAAAAAAATCCAGCGGTTTTTATGAATACAAAATAAATGGATATCATTGAAATAGGATAGAGGGAAATTTATTTCTTTATAAAAAAGCGAGAGGATAACCATTGTGGCTGTCCTCTCAACTTTCCTTAAATTTAAAAAATAATGATGAAAAACTACTTTTTTATGATTTTGTGATGTGTTGTTCCTTGCTTACTTATAATGCTTACAATGTATATTCCCGATTGCAAATGTTCTATATCGATGTGGTTTATTTTTCCGATAACTGTTTTTACCAATTGTCCTGAAAGATTGTGTATCACAACTTTTTCTACCATGGCATTTTCTTCTGTACGAATCTGCAATTCTTTGTTTGCAGGATTCGGGAAAACGTTTCGTTTCATCTGTTCTATCGCAGGATTATTAGTGCTGAGCGTAGCATAATCTGTTCTTATATAGTACAGTACAGCTACGCTATCTTTTGTTATGCTATGATTTCCTGCAGGTAAATTTTCTATGATAACAATGCCATTGCTTGCGGTGTACGATATACCATCTACTTTTATTTTCCCTGTAAATCCAGGTTCTAAAACCAAGGTTAATGTAGATTCTGCTAAAGTGGTATAGCTAACAACGGTTGCGGATTCTACCTTTAATCTTTTGGTAAGAGTTTCACCATCATAGTTTACATTACCCGTTCGTGAATCTATATTGGCTCTCGTAAAGGTATAGAAACTGCTTTCTAATCCAGAGGTTGTAAAATTATGAATTTCTGTACTAAGAGGTTCTGTGTTGTTACTAATAGTGATGGTTCCTTCCCCAGAAACAGGTGTTCCGCTATTTCCGATTGTAGTAATGGTGAAGTTTACATTGGCAGTTGGCGTTCCAGAAATCGTAATAGTTTTATTATTAATGTCTTTGGTGTAAGTAATTCCATTTGCAGGTAGTCCAGTTACGGTAACATCTGTGGCGGTTCCTCCCCAAGTGAATATCATATTGGTAATAGCTGCTCCTTCTGCCAATGTTTGGTCGTTGTTGTTTGGGATGTTTAGGATTTGGCTGTTTTCTGTAATAGGATTTTCTCCTTGTACATAGACCAAAGATGTTTTGTAGTTTTTCAGGATAGCCATCAATCCTTCATTAATGTCTGATGAAGTGTCGTCTATCTCATTATCAAAACTCCATTTTATATCACCTCCATCAATTCTTCCTGCATATTTTTTGGTCTTATCTCTTGCATCTTCAGGCGAATCTACGATTAATGTTCCGATATAACTTTGGATTTCGGTATCGAAGTTATTATAAAAATTTCCGCCTTGTTTTGTAGTGATATTGTTTCGGATGCTTTCGGTGCGATAGTTTGCAATATAGGCATCAAACTCTATTGGATTTGAGGAAATTTGATAAGGTAAAAATCTTCTCTCGCCTTCCATATAATTATTAAAGGCTTTTATCATCCCTCCATTTTCGCTGGAGAAAGTTCCTCTTGTGCCTCCATAGGTATCGCTTCCTTGCATAGAAATCAGCATTGGATAATTGGTATTACGGAAATAATTGCCTTCCACAAAAATAGATGAACCCATTGTTGCACCAATACCGTATTTGGAAACTCCGTCATAATAATTGTTATAAACGTGTGCAGAATAATACCTTACCCTTGGGTGTCTGGAATCGGAATGATCATACCAATTATGATGATAGGTTGCAAAATATCCCGAAGTCGTATTTTCTCCTAAGCCTAAAAGGTTGCTTTTGCCCGTATCCCAAAAATGATTGTAAGAAACGGTTACAAATGTAGAGCGTTTTACATCCAGTGCTCCATCTCCTTTTACTTGGTCGGAAGCTCTACCAGGTAAACCGTAAAACAAATCGTTGTTATGCACCCATATATAATCATTGCTTTGTTGCAGTCCTATATTATCTCTTTCAGATGAATCGGTAAGCAAAAAGCCAATGTTTCTTACTTGTATATTAGATGCGTTTTTAATTCTTAATCCCCAACCATTCGCCACAGCATCAGAGCCTACACCTTCAAAAGTTATATAGCTATTCGCATTTTTGTTGTTTTCTATTACAATGTCTCCGCTGTATAAATAAGAGGGATTGGTGATGTTCCCAATAAGTCTTATTGAAATTGGTCGGGTATCTCGCCCTTTTTTCAAACCATCTAAGATAGATTGTAATCCAATACATGGGTTAGAATTAGCTCCGACAATATTCATAGATACAGCATTTTTATTTTCTTCTGTAACATATAGTACTACGGCATTGGCTTTTAGTGTTCCATCTAAGTTATAGGCACCAGGTACTCTGCCATTGCTGTGTGCAAAACCATTTCTATCGTTAGGTAATACAGTAATGGGAGAAGATGTAGTTGCGTTTCCTTCATTTCCATTGGTAACAGGTACTATTTTTACCGTGTATTCTCCTGCTTTTAATCCTAAAATATCCGCTCTGAAATAATCGCCATAACTACGGATAAGTTGTGTGTCTATAAGCTGATTAGAAATCCCTTCGCCAGAATAGTAAACATTGTAGCTATCCACATTTTGGGCTGCTGTCCATTCTATATATACGGTTTCTAACCAGCCGGCTTGTTTGGTAATTGTTATGTCCTGAGCTTGAAAAAGCAATGAGAACATTGTCGTGAAAAATAATAAAAATCGGTTCATATCCAGAGGTTTAATATTCAGAATAATTGTTATGTAATGGATTACACAAAGTTAGATATTTTTTCTAATCTCGCATTGTTTTTTTTGATATTTTTTTAATAAAATTTAAATCGCTAAAATATTTTTATTTAAAACACTGATAATCAAAATATTGAATATTTTCTATTGATATAAGTTTTATTTTTAAATTAAATATTTCAGGAAAAATTCTCTTAATTAAATCTGTTTTTATAAATTTGCGTAATCGATTGCTTTTATGTAAGTATTGTTATTTTATGATTAGCCATAAATTAGGTTTAGGTATTATATTCACTATTTTGTTTTTCTCCTATGCATTTGCACAGGTGGAAAAAGATAGGTCTTACAATTTGCAATCAGAATATGAAAAACAAATTAAAAAATATCCTGAAATAAAAGTTGTTGCTAATTTTGATAATCCGAATGTAAAGCAAATTTTAAATATCCCTTATCATAAAATTGGCAATAGAACATTATATATAGATGCCTTTATTTCTTCTTTGATTGGTGAGCCACAACCTGCAGTTTTATTAGTGCATGGTGGAGGTTGGAAATCTGGGGATAAAGAAATGCTTCGCCCTTTGGCTCAGAGGATTGCAGCATCAGGTTTTCAGGTGTTTGCAGTGGAATATCGGCTTTCTACGGAAGCTATATATCCTGCTGCATTATGCGATGTTTTGACAGCAATTGATTATCTGCAAGCTAATGAGAAAAAATATAATATCCAAGAAGGTAAATTAGCTATTTTAGGAACTTCTTCGGGAGGGCAGTTGGCTTCTTTAGCGGGGCAATTAGCTTCGGATAAAATAAGTGCTATTATAAATGTAGATGGTATTTTGGCCTTTCATCATCCAGAATCCGAAGAGAAGAATGTTGCATCACTTTGGCTTGGTGGGACTTATGAGCAAGTGCCTGAGGTTTGGGAGCAAGCTTCTCCTTTGTTTCACACTTCCCAAAATTCTCCACCAATACTTTTTATTAATAGTCAATTTCCCAGATTTCATGCAGGGCGAGATGATATGATTGAGCGATTGGATAAGTTTGGAATATATTCGGAAGTTCGAGAAATTAAAAACAGTCCGCATACTTTTTGGCTATTTTATCCTTGGTTTGATGAGGTTGTGCAATACACTTTGGATTTTTTAATTAAAACTTTAAAATAAAATATTAGTAATATGAAATTAGCAAAATTAAGTTTATTGGTAGCATTGGCAGTTCAGTTTGTAAGTTGTGCAGGGCAGAAAAATATAGATACTAAAGAAGCTAAAACCTATGCTGAAATCTCAGTAAAAGAAGGTGGAAAATGGAATGGTAAAAAATATGAGGGTGGGGAATTTCGCAATGTTCAGTCTTTGGTTGTTCCGCCGCAATATACCGACCATTCGTATTATATCCGCTACGAAGGTCCAGGTTGGGAGAGTAATAAAGTTGGGTACAGATTGTATTTGGACTGGCGAAATGCAATAGATATTTATGGAAAACTTACAGATGAAATGGTGCTGCAAAATGTAGGACAAGATGGCTACGATTCTTATCATAAAATGAGTGATTGGGGTGCAGATATTCTAAAGGTTGGTAAAGGTTTGGGCATAGGTTCTATCGGTAGATTTGTAGATGGTGAGGTTTTGAAATTTCAAGAAGTGGAACAAACATCTGCACGAGTAGAAAATACCAAACAAAACTCAAAAGTTTTTGTAGATTATAAAGGCTGGAAAACTAATGGAGAAATTACAAACCTTCATTCCGAATTGATGATTTTCCCAAATCAGCGTTATACTAAGCATACTATACAAAACTCCACGGCATTAGATGGTATCGTAACCGGAATTGTAGATTTATACAATTTACCACTTATCCAAAAACAAAGTACCAACAACCAATGGGCGTACATTGCAACTTATGGCAAGCAAACATTGTTTGATGATAATTTGGGAATGGCAGTTCTGTATAAAACCAAAGATGCGGAAAAAGTATTACAAGGGAAAAATGATTACCTCATTCAGTTTAAACCTACAACGGATAAAATATCTTACTATTTTCTCGGTGCTTGGGAAAAAGAACCAAATGGTATTAAAAACCAAGCAGAATTCATTCAATATTTAGATGAACTCCTAAATCAATTGAACAATAGCAATGTCTTAAAATAAAAAAATATGAATTTCTTTTTTCAATATAAATCATTAGTTTTCCTTTTATCAGTACTTTTTTTGGTAAATTGTAAGACGTTGGATACAAGCCCAATACAAGCTTCCCAGGATTCTAATATGAAAATTCCTGCGGAAAAAAAATGGTCGGAAAGGTTGGCTCTTACCTTGATGGAGCAATATCCCGAAGCTTATATGTTAGATGATAAAACCGCACCCAAATGGGATTATGTGCACGGTTTGGTAATGACGGCTTATGAAGAACTTTACCAAAAAACCAAAGACAAAAAATATTTGGATTATGTGAAAGGCTATGCCGATAAGCTTATAGATGAAAATGGAAAAATCCATACCTATAAATTAGAAAACTATAATATAGATATGATAATCGCAGGGAATCACTTGTTTTATCTGTATGATGAAACTAAGAATCCTCAATATCTACAAGCACTTCAGAAACTTAGAAGCCAGTTAGATACACATCCCAGAACTATAGAGGGTGGGTTTTGGCACAAAAAAGTTTATCCCAACCAAATGTGGTTAGATGGGCTTTATATGGGTTCCCCATTTTACGCACAATATACGGTAAGATATGAAAATGCTAAGAATTTAGACGATGTAGCATTACAATTTCAACTTATTCAGAAGCATTTGTTGGATAAAAAAACAGGTTTGCTCTACCACGGTTGGGACGAAAGTAGAGAGATGTTTTGGGCAGATAAAACTACAGGATTGTCTCCCAATTTTTGGTCCAGATCTCTCGGTTGGTACGCTATGGCATTGGTAGATGTATTAGATTTTTTTCCTGAAAACCATCCGAAACGTCAGGTGTTAATTGGCTATCTTAATGAGCTTTCCAAAGCGTTAATTAAATATCAAGACCCATCAGGATTATGGTATCAGGTAACAGATTTAGGGCATAAAGAAGGCAACTATTTAGAAGCATCGGGAACAGCAATGTTCACTTACGCTTTTGCCAAAGGAGCTAATAAAGGCTATTTACCTAAAGAATACAAAACGATTGCAAATAAAGCTTTTGATGGAATGATAAGAGATTTGATAAAAGTCTCTCCCGAAGGTTACATTACTATTACCCAAGTTTGTGCAGTAGCAGGTCTCGGAGGAAAGGCAATGCGAGATGGCTCTTTTGAATATTATATTAATGAAAAGAAAAAAGATAACGACCCAAAAGCAACTGGACCATTTATTTTAGCCGCATTACAATTAGACAGATAGATGAAATATTTTTTTAATTGAAATCAATTGATTCTAATAACTTTTTTTGCTATGAAAACCTATAAATTCTTTTTCATAATCTTTTTCGTTTTGCTATCTTTTCAATCCAAAGGTCAGCAAAATAAGATTACAATTTATACTATCGGAGATTCCACGATGGCAGATAAACCTAATCCCGATAAAAACCCAGAAAGAGGTTGGGTGCAAATGTTAGCACCTTATTTTACGGATAAAGTTACAATAAAAAATCATGCAGTAAATGGTAGAAGCACCAAAAGTTTTAGAGAGCTAAACCATTGGCAACCAGTTTTAGATGCTTTAAAACCAGGAGATTATCTCTTCATTCAGTTTGGGCATAATGATAGCAAAGATACAGACCCTGCACGCTATACCAATCCGCAAACAGCCTATCGTTATAATCTGATGAAATATGTAGAAGAAGCGAGGAGTAAAGGTGCTATTCCGATTTTATTTTCATCCATCGCTCGTAGGAAATTTAATAAAGAAGGAGTATTGTTAGATGCACACGGCAATTACACACTTGTAGCAAGGCTTGTTGCACAAGAGCTGAATGTGCCATTTTTTGATATGCAATATTTTACCGAACAATTGGAAATGGAATATGGTGTGGAAAATTCTAAAAAATTGCATTTGCATTTTGAGCCTGGTGAGAATGCATTTTTCCCTGAAGGAAAAAAAGACAACACCCATCTTTCTATTCTTGGGGCAACAGAAATTTCTAAAATTTTCGTAAAGGAAATCATACGCCAAAATCATCCACTAAAAAACTATCTTATGAATAATGTTGTAGTCGAAAAATAAAATTATTTTTTGAATTAATGAGCGGAAGAAATATAATTCCTAAGCCAAAGTATAAGTTCGGAAATCCAGCATTTTTATCTTTCCCGAATCTAAAAGATAGATGAGGTTTTCCAATATTTTTTCTTTACGATGATAGGTGAGTTGTACGGCAATTTGCTCCAAAGAGGCTGGTTGTTGCTCCAAAGTTTTTATAATATCATCGCTTATAGAATTGCCAAACAAACTTCCTTTTTTTTGTTTGCAAACGTAGCAATTACCACAATTTTTCGTGTTTTTTTCTCCAAAATAAGACAGGATTAGTTTCATTTTACAGAAATCGTTTTCGCTAATTAGGTATTTGGTTTCTTCCCATTTTAAGATTTTATTTTTCTGTATATGTTCAAAAAGTGTCCAATATTTTCCGTGGAAAAACTTGTCATTTCTGGGTTTTAAAAATTTTATGCTCGCCAAAGCTCCGTCTATGTACGACAGATGATTTTTCTGTTGCAAATCTTTCAGAGCATCTTTCAGCAGAGCCGTTGTTGTTCCTATTTTTTCAGCTAAATAATCTTCTTTAAAACTTACTTTATGCGTTGCAATTCCTGCAAGATTTCTAAACAGAAGTTCCGTAAGGTAAGCATCTTTTGGAGGAAGAAGCTCCAATTGTTCACCCGAAATTTTTAGTTGTAGTGTAGAAAAACTTTTTAAATTATTATAAAAAATAATTTCCTGATTGTGCAAAAAGTTCAGAACATTATTGATTTTTGCGAAAGAACATTTTGTGAAATTCCGAATATTTTCTATCTTTAATTGAAAAGTATCCAAAGGCAATTCGCCATCTGCAACTTGGAAAATAGAGTAGAGGTACGATGTAATATTTAGAAATTCTTTTTTATTAGGAATTTGGTTTTTTAGGATATTATCGAAATTTTCCAATTCTTGTTCGTTCCAAAGCAAATAGCCAAAACTCGGTTTACCATCTCTGCCCGCACGCCCGATTTCTTGGTAATAATTTTCAACAGATGCCGATGGAGAATAATGGATGACAAAGCGAACATTATCCTTGTCAATCCCCATTCCAAAAGCATTGGTAGCCACCAAAACAGCATTTGGCGATTGTACCCAATTTTTTTGTTTTTTATTTTTCTCTTTTGCAGGAAGCCCTGCGTGGAAATAGTCTATATTTTTCAGTCCGTTATTCAGTAAAAATTGAGTGAGTTCTTCCGATTCTTTTCTCGTGCGAGTATAGATAATCCCCGATGAGGAATTGTATTTCAGGATTTCAAAAATTTTTTGGTATTTATCCGCCACTTCCTCCATAATAATACTGAGGTTGTTTCGGCTAAAACTTTGCTGAAAAATTTGTACATCTTTTAGTCCCAATTTTTGTTTTATTTCTTCTAAAACTTTTGGGGTTGCTGTTGCTGTTAGAGCGATGCAGGGCAATTGTTTGTATTGCTCTCGGAAGGGTTTTATATTCTGATAACTTGGGCGGAAATCTTGTCCCCATTCTGAGATACAGTGGGCTTCATCCACTGCGATAAAGGAGATTTCTATATCTTCTATTTCTTGTAAAAAAGTGCTGTTTTGCAATCTTTCGGGTGAGATATAAAGCAATTTTGTAAGCCCTTCTTTGCAACTGTTATATACCATTTCGGCTTCATCTTCTTCCAGTTCAGATGAAAGGTATTCTGCCTGTATGCCTATTTTTTTTAATTGATTTACTTGGTCTTTCATTAATGCCAAAAGTGGAGAAATAACAATGCACGTTCCTTCTTGCACGAGTGCGGGAAGTTGGTAACAAAGCGATTTTCCGCCACCTGTTGGTAAAAGTGCCAATGTATCTTTACTAAATATAATGGAGTTGATGATGTCCTCCTGAGAATTTCTAAAACTATCATAACCCCAAAAATATTTCAGGGTGTCGTATTTTAGTTTTTCGAGTTCTTGGTTGGAGTAAATCATCAGGTAAAAATAGTAATTATAGAGTATAATACCAAAAAAGCCGCTCTAAAAAAGAACGGCTTTTGTTTATTTTAAAAATAAAACTAATTATTTAGCTTCAAAGTAAACTCTTCTGTTTGCTCTGTTTTTCCATTCAGGGCATTTAGTAGCTGGTTCACACTCTGGGTATTTTAGGTCTTTTTCACCTTTACCGATAGCGTTCAATCTACCATTTTGTACACCGTTTTGGATAAGGTAGCTCTTCACATTATTAGCTCTTCTTTCAGAAAGCTTTTGGTTATAAGCATCTGTACCTCTTGTATCTGTACCACCAATTACATTGTAAGAACCAGAAGTAGAGTTAATATAGTTTACAGCATTGTTCAAGATAGGTGTGTTAGATGGAAGAATTCTATCTGAGTTTAGGTCGAATTCAATTCCTTCCAAAGTTCTTGTTTCATCAGAAACTAAACCTTGTGCTGTTGTAGGACAACCGTGGTTTTCTACCGGTCCAGGAACAGTTACACACTTATCGTATAGGTCGATAACTCCGTCTAAGTCTGTATCAAGAGCTACACCTGCACCATCTACTCTTGCACCTGCAGGAGTATTTAGTTCTCTATCCCAATCATCACAAACACCATCGTTATCAGCATCTCCTTTCTTACAAACTTCTACATCCAAGTTTCTGTTTTCAAGAACATCAAGTTTGTAGTAGATTTCTTGTAATGGATCATGCCAGAATAGGTGAGATTGGTGTTTTCCTAACTTTAGGGTAAGACCAAGAGTCGCATTGAAGAAGTTATCAGAAACTTGATCTTCTCTTCTGTTGATTGCGCTATATTGTTCACCTCCACCATCGAATGAATCGTCTCCTGTTACAACATACATTAATCTACCTTCAACATCAAATCTTCTGCTGATTTTGTATTTCACACCCGCACCTGCTTGTCCGAAAAGAGAGTTGAATTTGAAAGGTTTTACTTCGGTCATCAATTGTTGCCCGTTAGCATCTTCTGCATAGGCTCTGTACGCTAAAGTACCAATACCTGCATAACCGTGGATAGCCCATCTGTAGTTAGAGTTGTTATCTACTCTTCTCAATAAGTTAGAGAAATTAATGTCTCCTAACAAAGAGATAGCATCATACTGAGTTCTAGCACCTACACCTCTTCCAGAAACGATGCTTCCTGTAGTTGTGTTATCTTTTTTTGTATTAAAGGCACCTTGTCTTGTTTCCCCTCTATCATACTGAAGCTTTAATCCGAAAGCGTGGGTAATAGCTTTATCTACACTGAAATAAGCGGAGTATCCGAAAAGGTTTTTACCGTTACCATTTTTAATAGATGTTAGGTCAGCAGATTGTACCAAAGGAACCCCAGCTCCGAAAGATATAGCCCAGTCGTTGAATCTTTTTGAGTCTTGGGTAAAAGGACTTACGTTAGCAGAACCCGAAGAGAACGTGTTTGGGTACTCTCCTGAAGAAACTGCTACATCTTCTTGTGCAAATGCTACAGTTGGTAAAACCAACGCTAAAGCAATGCTTGCAAAATTTAGTTTCATATAATTTATATTTTTACGTTAATAAGTCGAATTATTTTTGTTGGAAGTAAACTCTTCTGTTTGCTTCATTTTTCCATTCTGGGCATTTTGTTGCAGGGTCGCATCCTGGGTATTTCAAATCATTTTTACCACGACCTTCAGCTACAAGCATACCAGTTGCAACACCTTTGTTATTTAGATACTTTACAACAGCATTTGCTCTTTTTTGGGATAACGTTTGGTTGTAAGCAGCAGAACCTCTGGTATCTGTAGCTCCAATTACAAGATATTGGTCTTTGCTATCCAAGGTTTTAATGATATCTGCAGCGTGATCCAATTTTTCAAAAGATTGAGGTCTGATAACATCGCTATTTAAAGCGAACTCAATTCCTTCAAAGTTTTTATTAATTACCTCTATTGAAGCAGCATTGTTTACAGGAGCGATAGGGCAACCATTATTTTCTATAGGTCCTGGAACGGTTACACACTTGTCATAAAGGTCGATTACACCATCCAAATCCATATCCAATGCTACACCAGCACCATCTACTCTTGCACCAGCAGGAGTATTTAGTTCTCTATCCCAATCATCACAAACGCCATCATTATCTCCGTCTCCTTTTTCGCATACTACGAAATCAGCAGGAATGATTTCTAATAGATTGGCTTTATAATATACTTCTTGCAAAGGATCATGCCATGCCAAATGAGAAATGTGTTTTCCTAATTTGAAAGAAAGCCCCAATGTTGCTGTAACAAAATTATCGGAGTTATTTTTCTTAATAAAGTTATAAGGATATTCAGACTCTCTCGTGCCACCAGGAATCATATCGTTTTCCCAGCCACCACCATCGAATTCATCATCACCTGTAATTACATACATAATTCTGGCATCCAAATCTACTCTTCTGGATATTTTGTACTTTACACCGGCACCTCCTTGATATACGAAAGAAGCGATATCCATTTTCTGTTCAATTTCCAGTGGATTATTCCATCTTGTAGAGTTGTCTGCCAAACGAGTGTTATAACCCATAAATCCAATACCTGCATAACCGTGGATAGCCCATCTGTACGGCGAGTGGTTATCTACTCTTCTAAGCAAATTGGAAAAGTTAACATCACCAATTAAATTAACTTGGTGGAACTCAGTCCAAGCTTTACCTCTTCCCCAAGCAGGATTTAGGTCAGCAGACTGGTTGGTTTTCCCTTGTTGATACTGCAAACTTAAACCAAATACATGGCTAATTTGCTTATCCAAACTTACATAGGCTGTCCATCCCCAATCTATTCTATTTTTGTGAATAGATACTAAATCGGCAGATTGCATAAAAGCACCACCACCACCTACGGAGATAGACCAATCGTTAAATCTTCTTTGCGAATTATCGAACTTGTGAACCTCTTTTGAACCAGAAGTAAACGTGTTAGGATACTCATCGCCAGAAACTGCAATGCTGTCTTGCGCATAGATTGCTATGGGCAAAGACAATGTTAATAATAAACTTAATTTCATAATTTATGCTTTTCTAAGTATAATTGCGTTATCAATTTTTTTGAAAATTCTCTTTCATATAAATGTTTTTTATGTGGAATTTCCAAAGATTTACAAACAAAAGTGAGATTAGAATACGTTACAATATCTATATCTATTATACGGTCTTCATATCTCCCAATCGCTCTTGAATCCTTTTCTCTACCCATTTCTCTTTCTATTTTTTTTATAATTTTCAAGAGATTATAAGGGGAGTGATAGGTCTTCAATAATACTGCAAAATTAATAAAAATATTAAAACTCGCAAATTCTATCGGCTTAGTTTCTAATATTTCACTTTTATTTAATATTCTTCCTGCTAATTGTTCAATCTTTTCAATAGCAGTTTTTATATTTTTTTTTCGGTCTCCTATATTCGAACCGAGTAACAAAATGACATCATGTTGCGACATATTGCAAAAGTAGAATTATTATTTTAGTTTATGAAAAATTTTTTTAAAATTGTTTTAGCCAATATTGTGGCAATCGTGGTCGTTTGTGCGGCATTATTTTTCTTTTTTATCCTAATGATTGTTATCGGAAGTCTTGGCAGTTCGGATAGTACGAAGATAAAAGAAAACTCTGTTCTCACACTTTCTCATAAAATAGAGATTATAGATAGCCCAACTCAGGATAGGGAAAGTTTTGTTTTCCCCAGTAAAGATGCACCACAAAAAGTAATGCTTTACGATTTGTTGGAAGCTATAAAACAAGCAAAAACTGATGACAAAATAAAAGGCATTAATATAGAAGCCGATTATTTATCCGCAGGAATTACCCAATTAGACAATGTACGAGCCGCTTTGGAAGACTTCAAAAAAAGTGGAAAATTTGTATATGCTTACGGAAACAATGTGTCGCAATCTGCCTATTACTTGGGTTCTGTTGCAGACCAATATTATCTGAATCCTATGGGCGGAGTAGATTTGAAGGGACTTTCTACGCAAGTTGTATTTATAAAAGATTTTGCTGAGAAATACGGTATTGGGTTAGAGGTCATTCGCCACGGGAAATTCAAAGCGGCAGTAGAACCCTTTATAAGAAATGATATTTCACCAGAGAATGAGGAGCAACTCTCTACTTTACTAAATGATATTTGGGGAAAAACATCTTCGGCGATTTATACTTCCAGAAAGATAAGTGCTAATGATTTGAAGGTGTTTGCAGATAGTTTGTACGGTATGATTCCTGAAAATGTCGTGAAATATAAATTGGCAGATAAACTTTTGCAAAAATCGGAATACGATAATCTATTAAAGTCCAAAGCAGGTGTAAAAGACAGCAAAAAACTTAATAAAGTTTCTTTCGCTAAATACATTAATTCTTTGAAAAAAGAAAAAGAAAGCAGTGATAAAATTGCCGTACTATATGCCAATGGTGGTATAGAAAATGGGGAAGGCTATGAAGATATACACGCTGTGGATTATGTAAAATACATAAAAGATTTGCAAGAAGATAAAAAAGTAAAAGCCGTTGTTCTTAGGATAAATTCTCCTGGAGGAAGTGCCAATGCATCGGACGAAATTTTGTTTGAACTCAATCAATTAAAAACAAAAAAACCGATAGTAGTTTCTTTTGGCGATTATGCAGCTTCGGGTGGTTATTATATCGCAATGGCAGCGGACAAAATATACTCCGAACCTAATACACTTACAGGTTCTATCGGGGTGTTTGGGATGTTGCCTAATGTAGAAAATTTAGCAAAGAAAAATGGGATAAGAGCAGATGTTGTACAAACCAACGAGAACTCCAATTATTTCTCTCTATTACATGGCGTAACACCGACTGGGAAAGAGATGATAACTAAAAGTGTAGAGGGAACTTACAAACGATTTGTACATTTTGTAACCCAAAACAGAAAAAAAACTTTCGAGGAAATAGACGCTGTTGGGGGAGGTAGAGTATGGTCTGGAACCAAGGCTAAAGAAATAGGTTTGGTAGATGAGTTAGGAACATTGAATGATGCCATTTCCTACGCTGCAGAAAAAGCCAAACTAAAAAATTATAGTGTAAAATCTTATCCTAAAAAACTAAGCTTTTTTGAAGAGTTGTTTAGCGAAATGGAATCCGATGGGATTGCAGCTAAAATATTAGAAAGAAAAATAGGAAAAGAAAACTATGAAATCATAAAAGAAATAGAAAAAAATAATGGCGATGTAATAAAAATGCAAATGCCATATAGGATTTCTATAAAATAACAGATGAAAATAAAAGCCGATTTGCAGTAGATGCGAATCGGCTTTTTTATTTTTTCTAAAAGAAATGCTTATCGCTTAGTAGCCTTGCCATAAAGCCATAGGACAATAAGCGAGCCAGCAACCGCTAAAGCCATACTCCCAAAATTGAAAGAATCTACATTGCCAAGCCCAATAAGACTACCCAAGAAACCGCCGACAAAAGCACCTACGATTCCCAAGATAATTGTCATCAGCCAGCCCATATTTTGGTTGCCCGGCATAATCATTTTTGCAAGTGCTCCTGCAATAAGACCGAAAATGATCCAAGTAATAATTCCCATAATTTTATTTTTTTTAAGTTAAAATTTCGTTTTAGATGAATACCAAAATCAAACCAAAGTTTTTTTCGGGGAATAAAATTAGTCTAATTTTTCAAAATAAGAAATAGAAACTTGTGGATGAAAAGGGAACATAAATGTATCAAAATTACTGCTGTCTTCGGTTGTTTTGCTCAGTAGAAATTTACCATCTATAATATCTATAAGAGTAAGTAGCGGAGTGTAAAATGTAATTCCTATTTTGTGTTTAGAAGCATCTTCGATATTAGAACTTACCAAATCCAACCGATAATCATCTATTGGGAAAAACGTAGTTCCCAACACGTCGGGAAGACTTTTTATAACACCATTCAATTGCATCACATAGCCTGAAACTGCCGATGCCAAAAGAAAAGGAATCCGCTCTGCATTAGGATTTTTGGCAAGTAATTCCCAATAATTTTTTACGGGATTATTTTTATCATCAAAAACCTGATGTTGTATTTTATATTCCAAAAATGTATCTTCAAAAACGTATTTGTCCCAAAGTATTTCGGATTGAGAATCTATCACAATTCGGAATGCGAGTTTTATTTTAGCTTTCATATCAAATATTGGATTTTGTTTATAGATTTGAATTAAGGAATATTAAAAGTGAAAAAACCGTCCCAAGAGTAGGACGGTTTTTGTAGCGAAGACGGGAATTGAACCCGTGACCTCAGGGTTATGAATCCTGCGCTCTAACCATCTGAGCTACCTCGCCATTAGAGTGGTGCAAATATAAAAATATTTTGAAAACTGACAAAATTATTTTACACCTAAATACTCTATAATGTCATTAAAATGATTAGGCTTGCTGATAATCACATTGTTAGCATCCAAAATAAAATAACTTGGCGTAGCGTGTACATTGTACAACTCCGCTGCAGAACTATACCAACCTTTCAGTTCGCTGTCGCTTATCCAAGGGTACATTTTCGCTTTTGCTTCAAAAGATGGCTTATCAGCATCGAAAGAAAGCCCGATGATTTCTATATTGTTTTTCTTAAATTCTTGATAATGAGGAATAAATTTCGGCAATTCTGTTTCACAATGCGAGCAAGTGGAAGACCAAAATACAATGATTTTTTTATCCGCTTTTACATCATAAATAGATTTTGCCTTTGTATTAATCGGCGAATGAAATGCGTAATTAGAAAACTTCGCCCCGATATTTGTTTTCTCATTATTTTCTATGGTTGAAGCAAGGCGGTCGGTAATTGTACATTTCAAATTTTTGGCTTCTGTAAGGTATTTGTCTTTCAATTGGGTCATAGAATACATATCGAAAATCTCTATCAATTCCGACATTACGGTTTGTCCTCTTGGGGTTTCCAAGTTTACGCTAGCAAGCAATTCGTCTATTGATTTTTCAGCACCTTTCGCACCAGAATTTCTTAAGTAAGAAACCAACAATGGTCTAAGAAGGGTAGAGGTTTCCAAATAATCATTGGAATTGGTGATAAACGAAACAATTTCCTCCTGCGAAGGTTGAGGATTTTTCGCTGAATTTACAAGAAATTTATTATAGTTTTTATTATAATACTCTATAAAAGAATGCCCTTTGAAATCCAGTTCTTGCCCCGAAAGAGATAATATCTCTTTATCCAAAGCCTTATAAAAATCGGAACTTGGGCGATAAAAATCTTTTATTTGATATAAAACAGGCAGTATATTTTCTTGCTTTCTTTGGGTGCTTTGCAACTCATCCATCAGTTGGTTAGCCGTATCCAAATACACCACTTCTTGTACTTTATTTCCTTCGGCATTTAGTGAAATATTTACATTTTTATTTTCAGAAATAAAATTCAGGGAGTAATTAATCTCAGGGAAATACGCCTTCATCATTCCCGTATAACTGTTAGGGAAAGATAAGTTCCATTGGTTATTTTTTTTAATTTCCTTAGAAACCAAAATATCTTTGGAGCCGTTTGTGGTATAGAAGTAAACCTCCTTTGGAGAGAAGTTGGGATTAGATTTTATATTTACTGCAAACTGAGAAAATCCCCAAGTGCTAAAACCTACCAATAATAAAGATGTTATTTTTTTCATATTACAAAAATATAAAAACCCACAGTATTTCTGTGGGTTTATTTTATTATTTTAACTTTTTTTAAGCTAATTTTCTTTTGCTACTGTATTCTTTTACAAAGTACACAATAAATGCAATTGCTACAAAAGCCAACACTACAGTATACATATCTATTGGAGTTGCACTAGGAGCTCCGATATCTCCTGCTTCTTCTTTAGGAATTGGTGGCGGAGGTACTTGCCCATTTACAATAGCCACTGCAAAGAGGAAAAGCCCGAACACTAATCTGTTAAAAATATTTTTCATTTTCTTATCTGTGTTTTTATTTTACAATTTTTTTAATCACTGTTTCACCACTTTCGGACGTTGTTTTTACCAAGTACAATCCTTTTGATGTTCCCATAGGTACTACATAATCTACTGCAGTAGAAACATTGTTAGCACTATGAACCAATTGTCCAGTCGCAGAATAAACTTCTACCTTAGCAGATTTCCAAGTGCTTGCAAATCTTATTATCCAATCGTTTTGGTTTTTAGCAATTACAGTTTGTCCTTTTGTTGCTACAGTTGGCAAATCCAAAACTTGGTTTATAGGAGTTCCATAGTATAATTTATAATCTGCCGTATTGTTTACAGTAAGTAATTGTGTATTATCAGCTTTTGTAATTGTATTACCATTTCCGATAAAGAAATCATTTCCATTGGATAAAGCATCTACCACTTTACCTCCTTCATACACTACAAACTTGAATTTTTTAACTTCAGGATTACTCACTACCAAAGGAATTTCTTTTCCTTTGTAATCAATTTCATTAGCTTCGTTAATATATAATTCTGTAGTGCTACTCTCATCTAAACCACCTTCGGAAATCTCTTCTCTTGTGTAGATAGAAGCTTTTTCAAAAGTTGCTTGTAAGCTTGTATTTTCGGATTTTCCTGTAACGGCAGATGGAGAAACTGCATAATAAGTTCTACCTAACTCGTTATTATCAGCGTCTAATGCAACCACAGCTAATTGTTTTACCAATTTATCCGCAGCTATAGTGCTCGCACTTCTACCTGTAGGATTGGTCGATGTAGAACCAACTGTAATGGTATTAGCAAATTTTCTTGCTCCATTTAGGTTTACATTTGGTGTAACAGCTGTATTGAATTTTATTAATACAGCTCCCAAAGGTTTTATAAGAAGTTTATCCGCATCTCCTGCTTGGAACGCTCCGCCAGAGGTTTTAGCAATAACCATTTGCGTATTATCATAGTTTGTACCAGTTGCTCTACTCCAAGAGTTACCACTCTCATAATAAGCAATACCTTCTACATCAGAAATGTTTAGTCCTGTAATATTATTGATATTATACAAATCTAAATTAGTAAGGAATGGGTTCGCAAATTGGCTTATATTTTTACCGTAAGTTCCTGTCCACTTAGTCCCAGTATGAAAGTGGTCATCTAGATAGGTATTATAGCGCTCTCTATAAAAATTTTGTCCATTCCCATTAGCACCATAGTCAACAGTAGAGGTTTCTAATGTTATAGCTGTTGTTAGTCCACTATTATCCGAAACAGGAACACCTTTAAAGGTTGTTAAAGCGGTTTCAGCATTCCATTCAACATTTCCGTCAGATTTTCTTCTAGGAACAGCAAAATATGTGCTGGGATTTCCTACTTTCGTGGTTTCTCCAATAAGTTGGAAGAATCTTGCTCGGCTATTTTGCCACCAAAATACAGAGTTTGGAGACCATCTTCCAGCTGCTGTAAGACTGTTGTTAGTAATGTTTAGATAACCACCTAAGTCCGCATTAAGATCTCTTAATGTATATTCAAAGAAAGGTAGCCCCAACTGTTGTCTTGCGGTCTCCCCATGGTTGCTATTAGCTTTGTATTGTTTGTTTACATATCCAGTAATATTACCCTGTGAAATACCAGATACATAAAGCTGTCCATAAGTTTTTTTTGTGGTATCGCTTTCATCGAAAACTAAAGTAAAATTTGAACCAGTATCTAAAGTGAGTTTGTCAGTCGTTTCCCCAACTAACATAATATCTCCAGTATTACTTACCGCTCCTTTGTCTACAACTTGCAGTCCGCCACCATTGTAAACCAAAGCACCATCCGTAACAGTAACCACTGCATCAGTTCCTA
>JAUNTR010000080.1:0-3675 GCA_030538575.1 Cruoricaptor ignavus
GGGTAACTCTACGGCAGGTTTTTTATGAAACTACGGCAGGGATGAGATTGAGGTATAGGTTGAGTAGTTAAGAGGTGAAGTGGTTAGGAAGTTAAAAGGTTACACAACTTTATAACTATATAACCATTTAACCACTAAATCATTCAGCCATTTAACCTTGTAACCTTTTAACTTTCTCTCAACCTCAACCTTCCCCTCAACCTCTTTTTGCTCTTTTCAAAAAAAAATGTAACTTTACAAACCGTTATAATTATTTAATAAATCTAAGTAAATATATGAATACAACACAGTTTGTAAACAGACATATCTCGCTGAACGAAGCAGATATCCGTGCAATGTTAGAAAAAGTAGGCGTTTCCGAAATTTCAGAATTAATAGACCAAACCATTCCGCAAACCATTCGCTTGGAAAAGGATTTGGAGATTTCCGAGCCACTTTCGGAATACGAAATGATAAGGCACTCCAAAAAATTAGCTACTAAAAATGCCGATTTCACCAATTATATAGGCTTTGGTTATCACAATACCATACTTCCCGCAGCTATCAAAAGAAATATTTTCGAGAACCCATCTTGGTACACCGCATACACGCCTTACCAAGCGGAAATTGCACAAGGGCGTTTGGAAGCTTTACTTAATTACCAAACCGTAATTACCAATCTTACAGGTTTTACCTTGGCTAATGCCTCTTTGTTAGATGAATCCACTGCGGCGGCTGAAGCAATGAGTATGTTCTTCGGCAGCCGAACTAAAGAACAGAAAAAAACCGCAACTAAGTTTTTTGTTTCAGATTTAGTAATGCCACAAACTATTGCTGTTCTAAAAACGAAGGCTGAAGGTTTGGGTGTAGATATTATTGTGGGCGATCACAAAACTCATCAATTCAATGAAACTTATTTTGGCGTGCTGTTGCAATATCCAGGCAAAAACGGAATTGTTTTGGATTACACCGAAGATATTATTCGTTACAAAGAACATCAATTACAAGTGGCTGTTGCCTGCGATCCAATGGCTTTGGTTAAGCTAAAATCGCCTGCCGAAATGGGGGCTGATTGTGCGGTGGGAACTTCGCAAAGGTTTGGTATCCCGATGGGTTACGGTGGACCTCACGCTGCATTTTTTGCTTGTAAAGACGATTATAAAAGAGATATTCCGGGAAGAATTATCGGGGTTTCGCAAGATGCTTATGGCAAAAGAGCTTTAAGAATGGCTTTGCAAACCAGAGAGCAACACATTAAAAGAGAAAAAGCGACTTCCAATATTTGTACAGCACAAGTGCTACTTGCCGTAATGGCGGGAATGTATTGCGTGTATCACGGGCCGAAAGGTTTAGGATATATCGCAGACCAAATTCATTATAAGACCAATGCGTTGGCAAATGCATTACAGATTTTGGGTTACGATGTGGTGGAAGAACCAGTTTTCGATACTGTGAAAATCCGCATTCACGAGGAAGAAAAAGGACACCTGATGAGAATGATGAGAGATAATAAAATCAATCTGAATTATTTCTCCGAAGGAATTGTGAGCATTTCCGTAAACGAAAGTACAACCGTAGAAAAGTTAGACGATTTAGTAGCAACATTTGCTAATTTCAAAGGAAAACAAGCGTCTAAACTTTTAATTAAAGAAGAATATTCTATCCCGACAGAATTGTTGAGAAAAGATGAAATTCTTACCGAAGAAGTTTTCAATAAATACCATACAGAAACCGAATTGATGCGTTACATCAAACGTTTGGAACGCAAAGATTTATCCCTTACACATTCTATGATTTCCTTAGGTTCTTGTACGATGAAGCTGAATGCGGCTACGCAAATGCTACCACTTTCTTGGGGCGAGTGGGGTAGCGTACACCCATTTGTACCAACCGAACAAGCGGGAGGTTACCAAGAAATGATTAAGGAATTGGAAAGAGATTTAGCAGAAATTACAGGTTTTGCAGGAACATCTTTACAACCAAATTCTGGAGCTCAGGGAGAATATGCAGGGCTAATGGTCATCAGAAAATATCAAAAATCCGTAGGACAAGGGCATCGTAATATTGTACTTATTCCGCAATCGGCACACGGTACAAACCCCGCTTCTGCCGTATTAGCAGGGCTAAAAGTAGTGGTTGTGAAAAACTTGGAAAATGGCGAAATAGATTTTGAAGATTTAAAAGCAAAAGCAGAATTGCACAAAGATAATTTGGCAGCTGCGATGATTACTTATCCATCTACTTATGGTTTCTTCGATGATAATATCATTAATATCACAGAATTAATCCACCAAAACGGCGGACAAGTTTATATGGATGGTGCGAATATGAACGCCCAAGTTGGTTTTACAAGTCCAGGAAATATCGGGGCAGATGTTTGCCATTTGAACTTGCATAAAACTTTTGCAATTCCTCACGGTGGTGGAGGTCCAGGTGTTGGTCCTATTTGTGTAGCCAAACATTTGGTGCCGTTTTTACCATCTAACCCGAATATAAAAATAGGAACTAATGAGTCTTTGGATGCGATTTCTGCTGCACCTTACGGTTCATCTTTGGTTCTTAATATTTCTTATGCTTACATAAAAATGTTGGGAACAGAAGGTCTTAAACAATCTACGCAAATGGCAATCCTTAATGCTAATTATTTGAAGGAAGTTTTAGCAGAGCATTTCCCAATTCTTTACGCTAATGCAAAAGGCAGAGTAGCACACGAGTGTATTGTAGATTTCCGACAGTTTAAATCTTTGGGAATTGAAGTGGCAGATGTCGCAAAACGTTTGATGGATTATGGTTTCCACGCACCTACGGTGTCTTTCCCTGTTGCAGGAACGCTGATGATTGAACCAACAGAGTCTGAAAGTAAAGAGGAAATCGACCGTTTCGCAGAGGCTTTAATCAGTATTAAAAAAGAGATTGAGGAAATTGCTAATGGCGAAGCCGATGCAACTAACAATGTTCTGAAAAATGCACCACATACGGAACAAGTTGTAATTTCTGATGCTTGGGACAAACCTTATAGCAGAGAGAAAGCGGCTTATCCGTTGGATTGGGTTCGGGAACGCAAATTCTTCGCTTCGGTTTCTCGTGTAGATGAGGCTTATGGTGATAGAAATTTGGTTTGTACTTGCGAACCTATTGAGGCATATATGTAAAATCTAATCTAAAATAGAAAATCTCGGTTTTATAGCCGAGATTTTTTTATATGAAATGATGAAAGTGTCTTTAACTAATATCTTTTAACCTCTACATCCCAAATGTAATTGTATATTTTTTACCGACTTTCCATTGGTTGTTTATCAACTCTGCTGAGAAAGTTCCATTGCCAACTTCATCGGAAAAATCTATTAAATAGACATCGGGATAAAATTTGCTTGTCCCGATTTTTCCATATTTTCGGGTGAAGAAATTATCCAAAACATCATATTTTATAGGATATTGTTCTTCGGTATTGTAGATTAAAATTTTCCTGTTTTTCGGATTAATGTTTTGGAAATAATCACAATCCGTAAGGATTTCTGTAAAAGAATATTTTTCGCTTTTTGCAGGTTCATCCGCAATAGCTTCATACATTGCTGTGAATTCTGATTCCGCAGATTTGTATTTCGGATTGCTGTCTTCAAAATCATTTATGCCATCCTTATCCGTATCTTTTGCGTTGGGATTTAGCCCGACAAAAATTTCAAACAAATCGTTGTA
>JAUNTR010000080.1:3775-8472 GCA_030538575.1 Cruoricaptor ignavus
CCAAGAATATTAATAAATACTGAACTTTCATATCAAAAATTTTTACAACTTAAATATAAGACTTATTTTTGGAACAGAATTATGATTTTAAACAGCCTTTTTACCAGTCAACGCACAGGAAACCATGGAACAACTTTGGCTTCCAGAACCGATTTCCAAAGAGATTTCGACCGAATTATTTTCTCGTCGGCATTTCGTCGGTTACAAAATAAAACCCAAGTTTTCCCGCTTCCTGGCAGTGTTTTTGTGCATAATCGTCTTACGCATTCTTTGGAAGTTTCTTCCGTTGGGCGTAGTTTGGGAAGTATGGCAGGCGAATTTATTTCAGAAAAATTTGCAACAGAATTGTCCGACCAATCCAAAGAATTTTACCAATATAATTTGAGTAATGTAGTTGCGGCGGCTTGCCTTTGCCACGATATTGGGAATCCTGCATTTGGGCATTCTGGGGAAGATGCCATTGCGACTTATTTCGAGCGGAACGAGTCCCAACTTAAAGAGAAATTTAATGAAAAAGAATGGAGTGATTTAATTAGTTTTGAAGGAAATGCCAATGCTATTCGTGTGCTAACTAATCAGCAAAATGGGAAAGATGAAGGCGGAACTCAACTGACATACACCACGCTCGCAAGCATTGCAAAATATCCTTGCGAGGCGATTGCCAAAGATAAAAATGTATTGCATCGTAAGAAATTCGGTTTTTTTCAAAATGAAAAAAATACGTTTTTAGAGATTGCTTCTTCCGTTTCGATGATAAAAGAAACCGATGAACCTGTGGTCTTTCGCAGGCATCCTTTTGTTTGGTTGGTAGAGGCGGCAGACGATATTTGCTACAATATTATAGATATGGAAGATGCGCATAGATTGGGAATTGTTTCCACATCGGATTGCGAAAATTTGTTTTTTGATTTGATAAAATCTGAAAATGAAAATACCAAAAGAGTAGAAGATAAATTGCGAATTTTGAAAAATGCCAACGAGCGAATTTCTTACCTCAGAGCAAAAGTCATCAATGCATTAATCAATAAATCTATTCATTTTTTTAAAACTAATTTCAACCAGATTTTAGATGGAACATTGGACAAGGCTTTACTCGATATTTATAAAAAAGAAAACCCGAGTTTGCAGGAGATAGAAGCGTTTTCCATCAAGCAAATTTATAATCATAAAGCGGTCGTAGAAATAGAAAATGCGGGCTACAACGTAATGTACGAATTGCTGAACCATTTTATCCCGCCAATTCTGAAAAAAGATAGGAAATCTTACGACAAAAAAGCGTTGCAACTCATTCCTAATCAGTTTATGTACGAGCAAGGTTCGGATTACCAAAAGGTTTTAGGTGTTTTGGATTTTGTATCGGGAATGACGGATAATTACGCTACGGATTTGTACAGAAAAATAAAAGGAATAGAAATTGGGATGACAGTTTGATTATTTCAAATAAAAATTGTATCTTTCGGAAGTTGAAAAATCAAGTGAATTATTAACCTTTTTTAAATTAAAATTATGCCTTATTTGGGAATTATTGTATTTTTAGCAATCTTGGTGCTTGTCGCATCATTCTTTATCGTAAAACAGCAAACGGGAGCCATTGTGGAGCGTTTTGGTAAATTCCACTCTGTTCGCCATGCAGGATTTCATCTCAAAATTCCGGTTATCGACCAAATTGCAAGACGAATAAACCTGAGAATACAGCAATTAGATGTTATTATAGATACCAAAACATTGGATAATGTATTCGTGAAAATGAAGGTTTCCGTTCAGTATCAAGTGATTAAAGAACAAGTTGCCGATGCATTTTATAAGTTGGAATATCCCGAAGGGCAAATTACATCTTTCGTTTTTGATGTCGTGCGTGCCGAAGTTCCAAAGATGAGGTTGGATGATGTTTTCGTAAGAAAAGATGATATTGCGGTTGCTGTAAAAGGTGAACTTCAAGATGCGATGAACAGCTATGGATACGATATTATAAAAGCTTTGGTTACCGATATAGATCCTGATGAACAGGTAAAACACGCAATGAATAGAATAAACGCCGCAGAGCGTGAAAAAACCGCAGCAGAATACGAATCCGAAGCACAGAGAATTCGTATTGTTGCTGTCGCAAAAGCCGAAGCAGAATCTAAAAAACTGCAAGGACAAGGTATCGCAGACCAAAGACGAGAAATCGCAAAAGGATTGAAAGAATCCGTAGAAATGCTGAATAATGTGAATATCAATGCAGCGGAAGCTTCTGCACTTATCGTGGTTACGCAACATTATGATACGCTAAATTCCGTAGGTTCTAACAGCCGAAGCAACTTGGTGCTTTTACCAAATTCGCCAACAGCGGCAAGCAATATGCTGAACGATTTGGTGGTTTCTATGGCAGCTACTCAAAAGTTAGAGGAAAATAAATAAACCATTTTGTTTTTTGGGAAATTAAATAATAGAAAAGCCTTATCGAGTTTTTGGTAAGGCTTTTTGCTGGAAATGTTTTTATTAAAAGAACTTAGCCTTACATTATTTATTGGTAAATAAAAACTTTAAGTTCAAAGTTTCAGGTTCAAAATTCAAAGTCGTGTGTGGTTGTATTTATTCATTATTCCTTATTCATCAAGAAATAAAATCATAAGTTGTGATTTCAATATCAAGTTGCGTTTTAAGTTTTTTTCAAAATATTAAGTAATAGTTTTCTCAGAATAGAAAAAAACATTAAATTTGCAAACTCAAAAAATATTAATCGGGACGAGTTTCCCAAAAATTAAAATTATATGTCAGTAAAAATTAGATTACAAAGACACGGGAAAAAAGGAAAACCTTTCTTCCATATCGTAGTAGCGGATGCAAGAGCAAGAAGAGATGGTAGATTCATCGAAAAACTTGGAACTTACAACCCAATTACCAATCCTGCAACTATAGAATTAGATGTGGATTCCGCAGTAAAATGGTTGAACAATGGTGCACAACCAACCGATACTGCAAGAGCAATTCTTTCTTACAAAGGCGTTTTGTTGAAAAAACACCTTCAAGGTGGTGTTGCAAAAGGTGCTTTTGATGAAGCAGAAGCTGAAAAAAGATTCAACGCTTGGTTAGAAACTAAAGAAAATGCAGTACAGTCTAAAAAAGACGGATTGGCAAATGCAAAAGCAGATGCTAAAAAAGCGGCTTTGGAAGCTGAAGCAAAAGTAAATGCTGATAGAGTTGCTGCACAAGAAACTCTTTTGGCAGAAGCAAAAGCTGCTGAAGAGGCTGCAAAAGCTGAGGCTGAAGCAACTACTGTTGCAGAAGCAGGAACTGAAGAGCCAATCGCTGAAAAAGCAGAAGGTTCTGAAGAAGCAGAAGCTTAATAAAAGTTTTTTAGAAAATAGTTATTATCTTTGTAGAGACGCAATAAACATTGCGTCTCTACTGATTTTAAATCTCAAATAAAAGTGAATAAAAACGACTGCTATTTTTTAGGGAAAATTACAAGAACGCACGGTTTGCAAGGCAATGTAATTTTGAAATTGGATACCGATCAGCCCCAATTTTATAATAAATTAGATTCTATTTTTGTGGAAATCAATGGGTTGCTTGTCCCGTTTTTTATAGAAAAACAACAATGGAGCAAAGAAGATTCCAAGATTATTTCATTCAAAAATTCATCGCCTGCTTTGGCGGAGCAAACGGTTGGCAAAAACGTATTTTTACCCAATTCCACATTGCCCGTTCTTACAGGAAAACAATTTTATTACCACGAAGTTGTGGGATTTGAAATTGTGGACGAAAACCAATCTTCTTGCGGTGAAATAAAAGAAGTGAACGACCAAACTGCTCAGCATTATTTCATATTAGATTTGCAAGGGAAGGAAGTGATAATCCCGATTATAAAAGATTGGATTTTGGAAGTGAACCGAGAAGCAAAGCAAATAAAAATGCAACTTCCCGATGGGCTTTTGGACGTATTTTTGATAAATACACCAAAAGATGAATAATATTAAAATATAAATCAATGAAAATACTACTGAAAACATTATTTTTGTATGAGGTTCAAATCGCACAAACAAGATTGGAAGCCAAAGGAATACCAACATTTATTAAAAATGAATTTGTAAATAATGTTGCAGTAATGCCTGTTGCGGAAAATTATATTTTAGTGGTTGATGAAAAGTATTACGACGAGGCTCTGGAAATTCTTTCGGAAGACGAGGAATTAGAAGATAACTAAAATCATTCAAAATAAATTACAGGAAAATCGGTCTGTTGATTTCCGATTTTTTCGGGAGTAGGAAAGTCCGGACACCGTAGAGCAGCATAGCGGATAACATCCGTCGGTCGCAAGATTAGGACAAGTGCAACAGAAAGCAAGTACAGTTTGGCTGTAGTGAAACCAGGTAAACTCTATGCGGTGCAATGCTAAGTATATCATCAGTTAAGGGCGGCTCGTCCGTTGATGAGGGGTAAGCAGCTAAAGTTTTGTAGCAATGTAAAACGCAGATAAATAACAGACACCCCGATTTATCGGGATACAGAATCCGGCTTATAGATTTTCCTGTTTTTTTATTAAGAATCAAGAATTAAGAGCCAAGTATCAAGAATCAGGTATCAAGAATTAAGGATTGAGAATGAGAAACCAAGAATGCTAAATTTTATAAAATGATGAATTCCAGACAAAAACAGTTGGAGGCTTTCGGCAGATTGTTGGATATTATGGATGATTTGCGGGAAAAATGCCC
>JAUNTR010000081.1:0-3219 GCA_030538575.1 Cruoricaptor ignavus
TTTTTTTTAATCCTTATATATATGTATCTATTTTTTTGTATTTTTATGGAATGCTTTTAGACCTCCTCTTCCCCAACAGATGCTTACATTGCAACAGGATTATTGATGCAGAAGATGTGGTGTGCGATGCTTGTTTGGGAATGATAAACTTCACACATTGGTCTTACGGTGAACAAAATCCGATGCTACAAAAGTGCAAAGCGATGTTCCCTACGGAAAATGCTTATGCCCTTATTCATTTTGAAAAGGGTGGTCTTTCGCAGAAGATTATTCACGAATTAAAATATCGAGGGAGAGAAAAAATAGGAAAAATATTTTCTGCTTGGATTTTTGAGCGTGTGAATTTTGGTGAAAATAAACCTGATTTGCTGGTAAATATCCCTCTGCATCCTAAAAAAGAGAAGGAACGAGGTTACAATCAACTGCATTTGCTGACGGAAGAGTTATCTAATCTTTATAAAATTCCTTATGACCATAACATATTGAAACGAAATTTCTACAAAAAACCACAAGCCAGAAAAAACAAAACGGAAAGAATGATTGAAACCAACCTCTTTTCTCTTAATAAAAAAATAGAAAACCAACACCTATTAATAATAGATGATGTGATGACTACCGGAAATACACTTTCTTCCGTAGCTTGGGAACTGCTAAAATCGGGAAATAATAAAGTGAGTGTTTTGACGATTGCGGTTGATTAATTCATCTTTGCTACACCTTATATATATGTATAAAAAAATATAGAGGTTTTGCGAGGACTTATTTTCTAATATTTTCGTATATTTCGGGCAGTTTTGTATAGATTTATAAAAAAAATAAAACTTTGAAATTTAATTTACCAAAAATCATAAAGTATTCGGGTGTTGTTGTTCTGTCTTTAATCATCATTCTTACTTCTCTTATTTTCAGTTTGAGATTTCCTGCCGTACAGAATTTTGTAAAAGACAAACTGATTGTTTACTTAGAAAATAAAATCGGAACAAAGGTAAGTTTGGACAAAGTGTATATAGGATTCCCAAACCGATTGATGATGGAAAACCTGTATATGCAAGGGCAAAAGGAAGACACACTTTTCGCAGTTCGCTCTTTGGAAGTTGGGTTGGATATGTACCAACTGCTGAACAACACCGTAGATTTAACCGCCGTAAATATAGAAGGATTAAGGACTAATGTGGTGCGAGATTCTTCGGGAAATTTTAATTTCGATTATATTATTAATGCCTTTGCAACGGATGAAAAAGAACAAAAGGAAGAGAGCAAGCCTTTTATTATTTCATTAAATAAAATTAATCTGAAAGATATTGGCGTTACATTTATTGATGAGCAAATAGGAAATGATGTGAATGTCTATTTCCGAAAATTCGATACAAAAGTAAAAACCTTTGATTTAGAAAAAAATAATTATGCCATCGGAGATATTGCATTAGATGGTTTACGCCTAAAGTTACAGCAAAGTCTGGTAAAGGAAGTAAGCAATAAAGTGGAGCAAAAAACCGATTCGCTATCGGAGCAAAATCCACTGAAAATCGCTTTGAGCAAAATAAAACTTAGTGATTTTGATGTAGAATATAATGACGAAAATACCAAAACCTTTGCGAAAGCTAAATTCGAGGAACTTTCCACAGCGATAAAACATTTGGATTTGCAAAAGCAAGATTACGCCATAAAAAATATCTTGCTGAAAAATGCCGAAATACAAACCGATTTATTTTTAGGAAAACAAAGCAATACTGCAAACCAAACTGAAACCACAGATGATTTACCAATAAATGTTGAGATTGGCAACATTACCCTAAATAATGTAAAAGCGAAATATAATAATACAGCTGAACCTCGTCTTGCAAAAGGTTTAGACTATAATCATTTGGATTTTGGGAAAATTAATTTTGAAATGCAAAACTTCAAAATGCAAGACAACACATTCTCCGGAGCAATAAAACAAACCCAATTGCAAGAAAAAAGCGGACTGAATGTGGCTCAACTAAAAACCGATTTCTACTATGGTAATCAAAAAGCATTGCTGAACAATCTACTCCTAAAAACACCAAAAACTGAAATAAAAAACCATCTGGAACTCAATTATAAATCCATAGAACAACTTACAGAAAATCTTGGTTCGGTAGCTTTGGATGCCAATTTGGTGAATTCTAAAATTGCATTTTCGGATTTATTGATTTTATCTCCCGAACTAAAATCAGTAGATGTTTTTAAAAATTATCCTAATGCAATTATTAATATCGATAGCCGTGTAACGGGAATTGTGGATGATTTGGAAATTCGCAGATTTTCTTTCAGCGGATTAGATGAAACAAAAATCCTTGCTAATGGAAATATAAAACGTGCAACCAACCCGAAACATCTTTGGTTCGATTTTAATATCAAACAATTAGAAACTTCATCCAAAACAATTCATAACCTCGTTCCGAAAAATACCGTTCCCGAGAATATCCAAATCCCAGAACGCATTTCGGTAAAAGGAACAACAAAAGGTTCTATGCAAAAGGTTTTCGCAGATTTGCAAATTGCTTCTTCTTTGGGAAATGCGATTGTAAAAGCCGATGTAGATATGCAAACAACCAACCGAGAACGCTACAATATCTATGCGAAAACTCAAAATCTAAATATTGGCAAACTGATAAAAAATGAAGATATAGGAATTATTAATTCCGAAATTTCTGCAAAAGGTGTAGGTTTTAATCCTGAAAAAATGACAGCCAATATTCAGGGAAAAATACAATCGGCACAATATAATAACTACAATTATAAAAACATCAACCTAAATAGCCAACTGAATAATGGACATATTTCTGCCAACATCAATTCCGCAGACCCAAATCTTATTCTAAAACTAAACGCTTCGGGGAAGATAAATACCGAACAAACTTCAATAAAAATAAATGGAAATATAACCAAAGTAGATGTACACCGACTTGGTTTCTATGAAAGTGCTTTGGCTGTTGCAGGTAATATAAATGCGGATTTCCAAAACATAAATCCTGATGAGTTGAACGGAACGCTATCCCTAACCAACTTTGTAATGGCGGATGACAAGAATACCTACCCTATTTCGGATATAGAAGTTTTAGCAGAAAATAATGTGGAGAAAAATCTACTTTCTATAAAATCTCAAATTTTGGATGCCGAAATTGTCGGAAAATATCAACTGACCACAATTGCGGATGAGCTGATGAAAACCGCCAACCATTATTATCAATTTAC
>JAUNTR010000081.1:3319-8463 GCA_030538575.1 Cruoricaptor ignavus
AAAGGTTCTGTTGCGGAAAACACAATTTTATACGAAGCTTCCTCTAAAAATGAAAACGGAAACGAACAATTTTTAATTGCAGGATTGCTGAAATCGGTAGATGATATTATGCAAATTTCTTTGAACGAAAATGGGCTAAAACTGGACTACAATAATTGGAGCGTAAATCCTGAAAACAAAATACAATACAGTGAAAAAGGTCTATTAATTAAGGATTTTGAAATTTCGCACAACGACAGTCGGTTGGCTTTGCAATCGGAAAACGATATACCGAATAGCCCTCTGAATATTTTGATTAAAGATTTCAAAATTTCGGAGATTACACAAATGCTGAAAAAAGAAAACCTACTTGCAGATGGTATCATCAGTGGGAACGCCCAAATTCGGGATTTGCAAAAACAAATGAGCTACAATGCCGATGTAAAAATAGACTCGCTGAAGATATACGAAAACCCGATTGGGAATTTGCATCTCTTGGCAAAAAATACCAATCCAGAAATTATTAATACCGAAATCACCCTCTCGGGATTAGACAATAATGCAGTACTGAAAGGCGATTACAATACGGTTTCCGAAAGTTTGGCTATGAACCTGAACTTGGAAAAAATACAAATGAAAATGCTGGAAACCTTTTCCCAAGGTTATCTAAAAAACACCTCAGGTTTCATCAATGGAAATCTTGCTATCGGTGGAAAAGTGGAACAGCCAAGTATTTTGGGCGAAATAAAATTTAATGACGTTGCTTTGCAAATAGACCAAATCGGGAGTTCCTTCAAAAATTTGAATGATGAAATTTCTTTTACTAATAAAGGTATATCGTTCAATCAATTCAAAATTTACGATCCGCAAGAGCAAGTTCTGAATATAGATGGCGAAGTTCTTACAGATAATTATAGAGATTTTGCCTTTAACCTCGATATTTCGGGGAAAGATTTCAATATTGTAGATTCCGAAAAACAAAGCGGACAAATGCTCTACGGCAAACTCTCTTTGGATACGGATTTAACGGTTCGTGGGAATATGGATTTACCAAAAGTACGTGGCAACATTAGCATTACCGAAAATACCGATTTTACATTTGTAATGCCACAAACCAGCCCAACCTTGCAAGAGCGTGAAGGCATTGTAGAATTTATTTCGGAAAAAGAATTGGCATTAAGAAAAACTTTAAAGACAGATAGTACATCAATAGAAAATCAATCCAAAATTACAGGAATGGATGTTTCCGTAGATATTAGCCTCAACGAAAATGCAAAAATGTCGGTTATTATAGATGAAGCTAATGGCGACTTTGTAAAACTGCAAGGCGATGCCCAACTTACAGGCGGAATAGATCCTTCGGGGAAAACTACTTTGGTTGGTATTTTTACTGTACACAAAGGTTCTTATGAGATGTCTATAGATTTACTAAGGAGAACATTCGACATACAAAAAGGAGGAACAATTGTGTGGACTGGCGAACCTACACAAGCCGATGTAAACATAACTGCCGTATATCACACCAAAGCTGCACCAATAGATTTACTACAACAGCAACTCTCGGGAGTTACAGGTTCGGAACTCAACCAGTATAAACAAGCCATACCCTTCAATACTTTATTGAAAATAAATGGCGAATTGCTAAAACCCATACTGAGTTTCGATATTACGATGAATGAGAGCAACCCATCTATCCCAACAAGCGTAATTACCAATACCGAAACCAAATTGGCACAACTGAGAACGGAAGAATCGGAAATGAATAAACAAGTTTTTGCTCTTTTGCTACTCAACAGATTTATAGGGGACAATCCTTTCCAAAGCCAAACGGGAGTTTCTGCCGAAAGTATGGCACGCCAAAGTGTAAGCCGAATATTATCTGAACAACTGAATAATCTCGCTGGAAATCTAATTGCAGGAGTAAACCTAAACTTCGATTTACAATCTACCGACGACTATTCCACAGGCGAAAGACAAAATAGAACCGACCTGAATGTGCAGCTGAGTAAACAACTCCTAAATGACCGACTAAAAGTGAGTATAGGAAGTAATTTCGGATTAGAAGGCGAACAACGAGAAAATGAACAAACCACCAATATTGCAGGAGATATTACGATAGACTATGCTCTGTCGCAAGACGGAAGATACACGCTGAGAGCTTATAGAAAAAATGAATATCAGGTTGCATTGCAAGGACAAGTTATAGAAACAGGTGTAGGATTTATCATTACGATGGATTATAATAAGTTTAAAGAAATTTTCCGTAAGACAAAGAATTAGTTAAAATTTAATGAATGAGGAATTAATGATTTATAACCTATTCCGCATTAATACAATTCAAAAAAAAAAATGAAAAACAACATATCTTTTATTCTTTTCGGTTTTTGCCTATGGGCGGTTTCCTCTTGTAGTAATACCAAATTTCTACAAGATGGACAACGATTGTACACTGGTGCAAACTTGAAAATAAAGAATGACAGCCTCACGAAAAAACAAAAATCCCAACTGAAATCTCAATTGGAAAGCAATATCGTACCAAAACCCAATTCTTCTTTTTTAGGATTAAGACCAAAACTTTACATTTACAATATTACCAAAGAACCTAAAAAAGATAAAGGACTAAGGCATTGGCTGAAATATAAAATCGGAGAAAAACCCGTACTGCTAAGCGATGTAAATTTGGATTTTAATAAAAAAATAATTGAAAACCATAGCGAAAACAAAGGCTACTTTAATGCTGATGCGACTTATGATACTTTAATTAAAAATAAAAAAGCTTCGGTAGAATATACTGTAAAACCTGGAAATCAATATCTCATCAATGAGGTGATTTTCCCATCAGACTCTTCATTAATTTCAAAAGAAATAAAAAAAACAGCCCCGAAAAGCCTCTTGAAAAAAGGCAATCCTTTCGATTTGGATGTCATTATTGCAGAAAGAAATCGCATAGATAATCAATTGAAAGAAAACGGGTTCTACTATTTTCATCCCGATAATATCTTGGTTCGGGCAGACAGCACATTGGCAAAAAATCGGGTAAACCTGAATCTCGTACTGAAAGACAATACGCCAGAGCAAGCCAAAGAGCAATTCACCATCAATCGGGTCATTGTATTTGCGGATTATAATTTGCAAACTCAGGGCGATTACAGAACCATCATCAACCGAGATAGCACATTGCTGAAACCTTATAAAGACATCTATATTGTAGATTCGGAAAACAAATTCAAGCCCCGAATGTTCGACCGCACACTCTACTTTCACAAAGGCGAACTCTATAATCGTGCCGATCAAAATTTGTCTTTGAACCGATTAATCAATCTTGGGACGTTTAAATTTGTACGAAACCAATTTGTGCCTTCGGCTGAAATACCAAATGCTTTCGATGCCGTGTATCTTCTTACTCCAAGGGAATTCAAATCCATTAGATTTGAAGTTTTAGGAAAAACCAATTCTGCCAACTATGCGGGTGGAGAAGTTAGCCTAAACTGGACACATCGCAATCTACTGAAAGGGGCAGAGCAATTCAACCTTTCCATACATGGCGGAACCGATGTGCAAATGGGCGGAGCTAAAGATGGTAATAATATTTACAGGTTAGGATTTAGCTCGTCTTTATATTTTCCAAGGATTATTGCACCGTTTCCTTTTCATTCATCCAGTGCATTTGTTCCGAGAACAAAAATTAGCCTAAGCTACGAGTTCCAAAACCGAACCCAACTCTACACGCTACACAACCTAAATGGGTCTTTCGGCTACCAATGGCGTGAAAATGCCCAAAAGGAACACGAACTGAAGCTGATAGATATTACCTATGTTTCCCCGCAACGCATTACCGATTTGTACAGAGAAGAAATGAGAAATAATCTCGCCCTGCAAAGAGTGGTAGAAAAACAACTGATTTTTGGTCCAACATATAGCTATACTTTTACCAATACGATGCTCCAAAAAAAACACACGTTCTATTATAATGGTATGGTAGATTTATCCGCCAATCTTACAGGCTTACTTTCAGGAGCTGATGTGAAAAAAGGCAAGCAAAAAGAAATCTTCGGCATTCCGTACAGCCAATACGCTAAAATGGAGCACGATTTCCGCTATTATATGAAAACAGGAAATAAAAGTTCGCTTGCCACTCGGCTGATTGCGGGTATTGCTTATCCTTACGGCAATTCGGAATTTATACCATTTTCCAAACAATTTTTTGCAGGTGGTAGCAATAGCATTCGTGCTTTTAGGGCGAGAACTTTGGGACCGGGAAGCTATGACCCGAGAAACGATACTTCATCTTTTCTACATGACCAAGCGGGAGATATAAAATTGGAAATGAATTTGGAATATCGAGCTCATCTTTACGGCTTTCTGAACGGAGCTTTGTTTGTAGATGCAGGAAACGTTTGGCTCATTAATAATAATGAAAGTAAACCCGGCGGACAATTCAGTAAACAATTTTTACAAGAAGTAGCCATTGGTGCAGGTTTGGGTCTGCGTTTCGATTTTAATATATTGATACTAAGAACCGATTTGGCAATCCCAATCCGAGTGCCTTATTATAACGAAAATGAACGTTGGCGTTTTAAGGAAATAAATTTTGGAAGTTCCAGCTGGCGAAAAAATAATCTGATGCTGAATATTGCAATTGGTTATCCTTTTTAATTTTAACTAAAAAAAATGAAACACCTAAAATTTACAATAGATGTACTGAAAGATACCGCAAAAGCTTGGAGTTCCTCCAATGTGTTCAAAGATTCTGCTGCGATGGCTTACTATGCCCTATTTTCCATTCCTGGTCTGTTGATTATTGTGATTTGGTTAGCTGGATATTTCTTTGGAGCAGAAGCTATACAAGGCGAAATTAGTGCGAAAATTTCAGGAATTATGGGAAACGAAATTGCTAATAGTATAGAAGGATTCATCGCTTCTGCAACAATAGACGAAGACAGCGGAATTATGAAAGCTATCGGAATTGGGAGTTTGGTTTTTGGTTCTACTACTCTATTTTTTCAATTACAAAAATCCTTAAATGAAATTTGGAATATAGAAACAGCTCCAAACAAAGCACTTATGGGTTTTCTTTTGGCAAGGTTCAATTCTTTGGGATTAATTTTCGTCATCGGTTTTCTTATGATGATTACCATGTTGCTTTCCTCTATGATTGCTTTGGC
>JAUNTR010000082.1:0-1702 GCA_030538575.1 Cruoricaptor ignavus
TCCTTTTCTGTGAGTTTTATTTTTAATGAAGCTAAGGAAATTTCTCGGTTCACATCATTCCGAAAAACGTCTATCAACTGCCTAAGAGGTTCGGTTTTTAGGAAAGGTTCATCGCCTTGTACATTAATTACGATATCGCAATTTATATTCGCTACGGCTTCGGCAATGCGGTCGCTTCCTGTTTCGTGCAAGCCCGTCATTACAGCATTTCCACCGATTTTTTTTATTTCATTAAAAATAATTTCGGAGTCTGTTGCTACAAAAACTTCATCAAAAAGTTGAGTTTCCACAACATTGTTATAAGTTGTAGAGATTACGGTTTGGTCGCCCAAAATCTGCATCAACTTACCCGGAAAACGGCTCGCTTCATAACGAGCCGGGATTACTGCTATTATTTTCATTTCTTTTAAAATTAAAAGTTAGAAATCAAGGATATTTTTAAATTCTAATTTCTAACTTTTTCACTTTTATTATTTCAATTGGGCCAATGCTTTTTCCAATTTTGGCAACATTATTTTTATCTCATCTAAACTAAGACCTCCCACAGATGCTCTGAACCAAGGCATTTCTTTACTATTTCCAAAAGCTGAAAACGGGACTAAAGCAACACCCGCTTCATTAATCAAGTAAAAAACCAAATCCGAACTATCGTTAATTTTCGTGCCGTCTGGCTTGGTTTTCCCGATATAATCCAACTTTATGGTAAGGTACATTGCACCCATTGGTTGTATGCTATCCGTTGCAAAACCTTGGTTTTTCATCTCTTGAATTCCGTTGTGCAAAACATTCAAACTTTCGGAAATTTTTCCTTTAAAATCATCTACGAAATTATCTACATCTTCAGTTTCATTCAGAAAAATAGCGACTGCTTCTTGCTCTGGTTTCGGAGCCCAAGCCCCAACGTGTGTGAGTAGAGATTTCATTTTATCCATCACTTCTTTTGGTCCAAATCCCCAACCGACACGCACGCCTGTTGCAGCAAAACATTTGGAAGTTCCATCTATAAAAATAGTGTATTTTTTCATTTCAGGATAAAGCGAAACAGGGTTGTAATGTTCGTTACCAAATGTTAGCATTGCATAGATTTGGTCGTACATTAGGTAAAGTGGTTTTTGGTCGTCGCTTCTTTTCGCATTTTCTTCTAAAACCAATTCGCAAATTTCGGAAAGTTGTTCTTTGGTAAACATCGTTCCAGTAGGGTTTAGCGGAGAACACAATGCTAATAATACTGCTCCGTCCAAATGAGGTTTTAGGTCTTCTGCGGTTGGCAAAAAGTTGTTACTTTGCAAGGTTTCCACTTCTATTTTTTGTGCCGAAGTAAGGTAAGCGTAGTGGTTGTTATTCCAAGACGGAATAGGATAAATCACCTTGTCGTCTTCATCTACAATGGTTTTGTAAGTGGCGTAAATCAACGGACGAGAACCACCCGAAACCAAAATTTCTTCGGTAGAATAATCTAATCCCCAACGATTTTTCAAATCTTTGGAAACGGATTTCCTTAAAGATAAAAGCCCATTGGCAGGCGGATAATTGGTAAGATTATTCTGATAAGCGTTTTGTATTTCTTGTTTTAATTTCGCAGGAATCGGATAAACATTGGAGTTGAGATCGCCAATGGTAAGGTTGGCAATTTCTGCTCCTTTGGCTTTCAAATCATTAACTTCGTTACCTATTTTTACAATTTCGGAGCCAATAAGATTGG
>JAUNTR010000082.1:1802-5313 GCA_030538575.1 Cruoricaptor ignavus
TTTTTTGAGATTTCAAATAAAAAAAGTATCTACAGAAGTTCTACAGATACTTTTATTCTTCTAATCTTGTCTTCGGCTTATGATTTTGGAATTATGATTGCTCGCTGCTATTGCTCCCCAAATCATACAAATAGGCCATGTTAGAAAAAACCCAAACCCTAAAGTAATAAAACCTATTGCTGCGGAAATAAAAAACATAACTATTGCTCCGGTAACGGTAGAATAAAGCATACCCAATGGCCCGAAAAAGAAAGTGAGTAATAAGGATAACCCTACGCTTTTCTTATCTTTTATTATAATAATGGTTTCTTTGGTTGTATTTTCTACGTTGTGGTTTTGGATATTTTCATTATTTGTTTCCATATTTTATTTGTTTTTATATTAAATTCAAATCTTCTTTTACTTGATTTATTTTCGCTTCTAATTTCGGTAGATTAGCGATAAAATCTTCTTTGGAAGAAATCTCTGCTTTTACCGAAACATAAAATTTTATTTTCGGTTCCGTTCCCGATGGTCTTACACAAACCTTTGTGCCGTCTTGTGTGTAATAGATAAGCACGTTGGATTTTGGGATGTCGTCCATCACATTTTTTTCGTTTTTAGAAACGACCAAACAAGTTTGCTCTTTGAAATCCTTCACTTCCTCAACCAAAGAACCTGCGATACTTTTCGGTGGATTTTCACGGAAATCTTTCATCATTTGTTGGATTTGTTCCGCTCCTTCTCTACCTTTTTTTACAACATTTATCAAGCCTTCGTAATACATTCCCGTTTCCTTATAAATGTCGATAAGATATTCGTAAACCGTTGTACCATTGGCTTTGCAAAGAGCTGCCAATTCGCAAGCTGCCAAAATAGAACCACAAGAATCTTTATCTCGAACAAAATCTCCCGTCATAAAACCGAAACTCTCTTCTCCACCGCAAACAAATTTTTCTTCACCTTCAAAATCTCTAATCATCTTACCAATCCATTTGAAACCTGTAAGCCCAACCTTACAATCTATTCCGAATTTCTCAGCTAAATCAAAGAAAATATCCGAAGTTACAATTGTAGAACCTATAAATTCTTTACCTGTAATTTTTCCTGCTTTTTTCCATTGGTCAAGGATATAATACGTAAGGACAGTGTTGCATTGGTTCCCGTTGAGAAGTTGCATTTCGCCCTCCAAATTTCTTACGGCAATTCCCAATCTATCGCCATCGGGATCTGTACCGATTACAATGTCTGCATTGGTAATTTTAGCCAAATCCATCGCCATTTCCAAAGCGGCAGGTTCTTCGGGATTTGGAGATTTTACGGTTGGGAAATTTCCGCTCGGTATCATTTGCTCTTTTACCAAATCTATTTTTTTGAAACCCGCTTTTTGCAAAGCTTTCGGAATGGTTGTGTATGTTGTGCCGTGTATGGATGTGAAAACAATGTTCAAATCTTCATAACCTTTTTTATCTTTCTGATACAGAGAGTTTTCTATACAAGCATCAATGTAAATATCATCTTGCTCCTCGTCTATCCATTGGATTAAATCATCATTTCCATCGAATTTTATTTTGTCGAAAGCCGTGTTGTAAACTTCCTTTATAATATTCTCATCATTCGGCGGAACTACTTGTGCTCCATCATTCCAATAAACTTTGTAGCCGTTGTATTCAGGCGGATTATGGGAAGCCGTGAGAACAATTCCTGCGTTGCATTTTTTCTCTCTTACAGTAAAGGAAAGTTCCGGAGTTGGTCTGTGATTTTTGAATAACAATACCTTTATATTATTGGCAGTCAATACATCAGCTACGATTTTCCCAAATTCTTTAGAATTGTGTCTTACATCATAGGCAATCGCCACTTTTATTTCTTCGTTCGGGAATTGCTGATGCAGATAATTAGCCAAACCTTGCGTAGCTTGCCCAAGTGTATATTTATTCAAACGGTTCGTTCCAACGCCCATAATTCCACGCATTCCGCCAGTTCCAAACTCTAATTCCCGATAGAAAGAATCTTCTAAATCTGATGAATTACTATCTATAAGTTCTTGAACTTTCGCTTGAGTTTCTTGGTCGAAAGTATCTGTAAGCCAAAGTTTTGCTTTTTCTAATGTTGTCATATTTTTATTTTTTTTAATTAAAATTAATGAAGTGATTTATTGTAAAGGTTTGTTTTCTATTTTTGTTGTTTTGTCAGCTTTTAATTGTTGTATGGGTTGGTTATAATACAATAATTTTGCGGTGTTTTGCAGAGTTCCTTTTAGCGTGTCTTTCACATTTACTTCCGTATAATTTCCATTTTTGGAATCTAAATTTAGGTTATCTACAAACCAATACGGTGCAATAATATTCGCAGTATCAGAGATTTTTATCGTGGCAAATTTGGTTATTCCCGAAAAATTGGCTCTACTGGTATTTTGCATTTCTATATCGGTTTTTTGTGTATTTATCGACCCTATAAAAATAGCATTATTTTTTAAATTAAGCCTCAACTTTTCGGTTTTTATTTCTCCTGAAATATTCAGTTCGGCATCATCGGAAATGGTAATATTTTCGGGACTTTTTTTAGAGTAAATCGTGATGTTGTAAAAATCTACATCTTTGGTTGGTCTTTTTTCAGTAACATTCAGCGTATTATTTTTCACCTTAATTTCCACATTATCAGCAATATTTTTATAAGTTTCTACACCGATATTATTTTTAGAACTCGCCACATAAAACACATGAAAATTACCCTGCAAATTTAGGTTTGAAAAATCTTCAATGGAAATATATTTGGATGCTATCTCGCCTTTCGGAGAGATTTCTCCGCAGGAAATAAGAATAAATGATGAAAGCAAAAGCGTGAAAATATTCTTCATTTTTTGATGTAAATATTAAGTTTCACAAATTTAAACAAAAAAATCCCCTTTCAAAAATCGGGGATTGATATTTTTTGGAATTGTAGGAAAAATCATATTTTTTTTGAACTAAAAACTTCCCAAAGCCTCATAAAATTCTTCGTCCATAATTCCCAAATGTTGCGATAGCGTTTTTATGCCATCCATATATTCTAAAACCGCTGTGGAAGTAATATTTACAGGAAATTCACCAAATTCTGTGGATACAAAAGATTGTCCGTTTTGCACATTAGGTTGCTGTAATTGGTAAGAAATTTTTCTAAAAAAGATTTCTATTTCCTCCATTTTTTGTTCCAAATCCGACTGATTTTCAGGATAAATAAAAATTCCTCCGCCTACGATATTCTCCAAAATATCGGTATAATTATCGGTTTGTTGCTCGGCCAAAAGCACAATATTAGGATGAAATTCTTTGGCAAGATGAGTGTCATTTGTTTCCAATAAAACAAAATCTTCACCATCTATTTGGGATTTTCCGTTTTCTAAAATATAATCGATTTTTCTGTCATTAAAATTTAGAATATGAATAACCAATTCGGCAATTCCTGTGGTTTGCCCGCCAATTAGGACTCTAGTTTTTTCTTTATTTTGTTCGTACAAATTCACGAGTTTATATTATTTTCTAAGGTTTTT